>DUFA01000143.1 GCA_011191975.1 Dehalococcoidia bacterium | reverse complement strand
GGAAGTGGAAGAGAAGCCTGCCAAGCCGGCAGCAAAGAGAAAAACCAGAGCTAAGGCAGAACCAAAAGAGGAGAAAACCAAAGAACCGGTAGCCGAAGCAGAATCGACCGAGGAAGAGGAGAACAGTGCAGCAACCTAAGCGTGTAAAATTCCGCAAGGTTATGAAAGGGCGTCGCCGCGGTAAAGCTAGCACGGGCAACACCATTGCTTTTGGTGATTTTGCTCTGCAGGCGCAAGAATCGGCGTGGCTTACGGCCCGTCAGATCGAAGCGGCTCGTCGCGCCATTACCCGTCATATCCGCAGAGGTGGAAATGTATGGATAAGAGTTTTTCCTGATAAACCGATAACCAAAAAAGCTGCCGAAACACGAATGGGTTCCGGGAAAGGAGCCCCCGACCACTGGGTAGCTGTGGTTAAGGCGGGAAGGATCTTGTTTGAAATGACAGGAGTCAGTGAAGAGGTCGCAAAAGAAGCGATGAGACTTGCCTCTCACAAACTCCCTGTAAAAACTAAATTCCTGGTCAAGGAGACAGGAGTACTGGCCGGAAGTGAAAAATAAGACAGGAGACTAACCTACGGTGAAAGTAGATGAGATCAGGGCTCTCAAGCCCGGTGAACTGGAGAAACAGCTTGAAGAAGCTCATAAAGAGCTTTTTGATCTGCGGTTTCGGTTATCTACCAGGCAACTGGTGAACCACAACGAAATTAGAAGAGTGAAAAAGGATATAGCCAGGATAAAAACAATTATCAGGGAGCGAGAACTGGAGATTAGATAGGTTTTCCGGAATTATTTCGGTGACCCTATAAAGGTGCAGATAATGGAAAAACAGAAAAAAACGCTCATCGGACGGGTAGTAAGCGATAAAATGAATAAGACTGTCGTTGTTGGGGTTGAAACGTCCAAGCGTCACCCGCTTTACCGGAAGACTATGAGAAGAGTCATAAAGTATAAGGCTCATGATGAAGAAAACATGTGTGCCGAAGGTGATGTTGTGAGAATTATAGAAACACGTCCGCTATCGAGGGAAAAAAGATGGCGTGTCAGCGAGATAATCACCAGGAAGGATGCGGTTGAGGTTACTCCCGATGAAGTATCCTGACACCGGTGTATAAGGACAAAGCAGGATGATACAGACCAATTCGAGATTAAAAGTAGCAGATAATACCGGAGCCCGTCAGATAATGTGTATTGGTATACTGGGAGGTACCGGGAGAAAGTATGCCCATGTCGGCGACGTGATAACGGCATCCGTTAAAAAGGCCATTCCTGGCGGAGCAGTGAAAAAAGGAGAAGTAGTCAGAGCGGTTATTATACGCACTGTACACCCCTACCGCCGCCCTGACGGGTCTTCCATCAGGTTTGATGAGAATGCAGCCGTTATCCTTACGGATAAAAACAATCCCAAGGGCACTCGTATCTTCGGTCCGGTTGCTAGGGAAATTCGAGAAAAAAACTATACCAAGATAATATCGCTGGCACCAGAGGTTCTGTAATTATGAATATAAGAAAAGATGATACCGTCATGGTTATCGCCGGCAAGGATAGAGGTAAAAAAGGTAAAGTCCGTTTCGCCTACCCAAAAAGCGGAAGAATTCTGGTAGAAGGTGTTAATTTCGTTAAAAGACATACCAGGCCGACAGGTCAGGCAAGGCAGGCAGGCATCATAGAACGGGAAGAACCAATTAATGTCTCCGATGTGATGCTGATATGTGGAAAATGTAATAAAGCCACCAGGATCGGCCACCAGCGCCTTGATGCCGGTAAGAAAGTTCGGGTTTGCCGGGCCTGCAATGAGGTGATTGACTAAATGTCGCGAATGAAGGACAAATACAGGAATGAAGTAGTCACCGCTCTGAGAGAGCGTGGCGAATATAAGAACGTCATGGAAGTCCCGCGTCTTGAGAAAGTGGTGCTTAATATAGGTGTCGGTGAAGCGATACAGAACGCGAAAGCTCTTGAGGGAGCAGAAACCGATCTGGCAACTATAACCGGCCAGCATCCCGTTACCACACGTGCCAAGAAATCTATCGCTAACTTCCGTCTTAGAGAGGGAATGCCGGTAGGTCTCAAGGTTACGCTTCGCGGAGAGAGAATGTATGACTTTCTCGATAAGCTGATGAATACGGTATTATGCCGTATTCGTGAGTTCCAGGGAGTACCTCGAAACTCATTCGATGGTCGCGGTAATTACACTCTGGCTTTCAGGGAACAGACCGTATTTCCAGAAATCGACTATGATAAAATCGATAAGGTCAGAGGGCTTGAAGTATCGATAGTAACTACGGCAAGGACAGATGAGGAAGGCAGACAGCTTTTAGAGATGATGGGAATGCCTTTCTCCTCTGAATAATGGAGTAGCAATGGCAAAGAAATCAGAAATCGCAAAATGGCGGCGTCCAACCAAATTCAAGGTACAACAGCATAACAGGTGTCATGTATGTGGTCGTCCTCGTGCATATATGCGAAAATTCGGTCTGTGCCGTATTTGCTTCCGCCAGCTCGCTCTGACAGGACAGATCCCGGGTGTCAGGAAGTCGAGCTGGTAAAAAAATATAATAATAATCAGGAAATAAAGAGGCTACTAATGGATAATAGTCTGAAGGAGGAAGAGTGACCATCTCTGATCCTGTTGCGGATATGCTGACACGGATACGAAATGCTGTAATGGTTAGGCATGATTCGGTTGAGGTTCCATCCTCTAAGATAAAAGTAGCTATTGCTAAGATTCTTAAAGAGGAAGGCTTTATCACCGATTATGAAATGATTAAGGGTAAGACCCACCAGATCATAAAGATACATTTGAAGTACGATGAAGACAGCGAGCCGATGATTGCTAGCCTGGAACGCGTAAGTAAACCTGGCTTGAGAGTGTATGTCGGCCAGAAGGAAATCCCCCGCGTAGCCGGCGGACTGGGTATTGCTATCCTTTCAACATCCAAGGGTGTTATGACTGGACAGAATGCCTGGCGCCAGGGGATTGGCGGTGAACTGCTTTGCTACGTATTATAAAGAAATCCTGGAGCAACAATAATGTCTAGAATAGGAAAAATGCCGATTGACGTTCCCCGGGGTGTCACGGTAGATATAAGTAAAGAAGAAGTCGCCGTTAAGGGACCGAAGGGTGAACTGAAATGTTCCGTTAATCCTGATATGATAATCACCCTGGATAATAATGTTCTTACGGTCTCACGCCCTACCGATGGCAGGGAGCATCGTTCCATGCATGGGCTGACGAGAACCCTTGTGGCCAACATGGTCGAAGGAGTAACCAAGGGATATCAAAAGGTCCTGGAAATAGTCGGTGTTGGCTACAGGGTTGAGAAGGCTGGTAATAATATCCAGCTCCGCATCGGCTTTTCTCATATAGTGGAACTAGAACCTTTACCGGGTACATCGCTAGAGGTGGAAAGAAATAACCGCATAATTGTTTCCGGTATTGACAAAGAACTAGTCGGTGAGATGGCAGCGAGAATCAGGGCAATCCGCCCACCCGATGTCTATAAAGGCAAGGGGATCAGATATTTCGGCGAGACTGTCCGCCTGAAACCGGGTAAAGCGGGTAAGGCTATAGGCAGGAGTAACTAAAATGGCAAAAGATAGCCGAAGAGTAGCCCGTCTGCGAAGACATGCAAGAGTAAGGGCAAAAATAAAGGGAACACCGGAAGTACCGAGGCTGAGTGTTTTCCGTAGCCCGAACCATATATATGCCCAGGTAATAGATGATACCCAGGGCTGTACGCTTGTCGCCGCGTCGACTCTCGATGCGGAGGTAAAAAGTGAGGCAAACGGTAAAACAAAGACAAGTAAATCGGCACTGGTCGGCACTCTGCTGGCAAAACGGGCGATAAGCAAGGGAATAAAAATGGTTGCGTTTGACCGTGGTGGATTCAAATATCACGGAAGAGTAAAAGCGCTGGCCGATGCCGCCCGTGAGGAAGGTCTGAAGTTTTAGGGGAGTCAGAAAATATGCAGGAACGTCTAAGTACAATCGATCCTACGGAATTAGCTCTTAATGATAAACTGATAAATATTAACCGTGTTGCCAAAGTTATGAAAGGTGGTAAACGGTTGAGTTTCAGCGCGCTTGTCGTAACAGGTGACGGAAACGGACATGTAGGTATCGGACTTGGTAAGGCAAATGAAGTTCCCCAGGCGATAAACAAGGCGAACGCCAACGCCAGGAGGAGTCTGATAAAGGTAAATCTTAGCGGAACGACAATTCCGTATGCAACAACAACCAAATACGGAGCCGCCAAAGTAATGCTTAAACCGGCGGCGCCGGGAACCGGAATTATTGCCGGTGGCAGCATCCGTGCCGTTCTTGAGGCGGTTGGTGTGAAAGACATCCTGACAAAATCACTCGGCAGTACGAACCATATTAATGTTGCCAAGGCGACAATGCTGGCTTTGCGTAGGTTGAAAGATCCGAAAGTAGGAGTGGCAAAACGCAAGGGATTACCAATATCTCCTCCTGAGAAAGAACCACCTGCACCGCCACCTTCTCCTATGGATATAGATGAGGAATAGTAATAAAAATGACGAAGCTTAATATCACACTTATAAAAAGCGGAATAGGATACAACCAGTCGCAGAAAAGGACTCTCCGGGCATTGGGTTTTCACCGGTTGCACCAGTGCGTAACCCACGAAGATTCATCCTCTGTCCGGGGTATGATAAATAAGGTAAGACATCTGGTCAAGGTGGAGGTAAATACTGATGAGGCTTGATACACTTCGTCCTGTTCCCGGTACCAGAAAAAACAGGAAGCGTGTCGGTAGAGGAAACGGAAGCGGTCATGGTACCTATTCCGGACGTGGCGTGAAAGGACAAAAATCACGAGCCGGTTTTAATATGCGGCCTGGTTTTGAAGGCGGTCAGTTGCCAATGATCAAACGTCTGCCACGCCAGCGTGGTTTTACGAATATTTTCAGGACTGAGTACACCGTAGTTGGTGTAGGCAGTCTCAATATATTTGAATCGGGTTCGGAAGTAACCCCGGCAGAACTCCTGGCTGTCGGACTGGTAAAATCAATGAAAAATCCGGTAAAGATACTTGCTCAGGGTGAGATAGAACATCCTCTGACCGTAAGGGCACATAAGTTTTCTGCAGCCGCGAAAGCTAAAATAGAAGCGGCAGGCGGCAGCGCCGAGGAGGTGGTGTTTGCGTCAAAGGCAGACTAAACCCAGACTCATCCAGGCGATGATAGATGCATTCCGCCTGCCTGATCTCAGGAAACGTATCCTTTTCACACTCGGAATTCTTGTTGCATTCCGCTTTATTGCTCATGTTCCCCTGCCGGGAGTGGACGGAGATGCTCTGGCGGGTTTCTTTGAGCAGAATACACTGTTCAGTATGCTTGATATGTTCAGCGGCGGAGCGATGAAAAACTTCAGCGTGGCGGCGATGGGTGTTTACCCGTATATTACCGCGTCTATTATCATGACGCTGATGACACCGGTAATACCAAAGCTTCAGGCTATCGCCCAGGAAGGAGAAGCCGGCAGGAACAAGATAAACAGGATCACTCACTGGTTGACCATACCTATTGCGGGTTTTGCGGGATACGGACAGATTACATTACTCAGAAACGCTCAGGTACCGGTATTCCAGGATATCAGTGGATTGACTATGGTGACCATGATAATATCGTTAATTGCCGGAACGGTGTTCCTTATCTGGCTTGGTGAACTAATCACAGAATATGGGATCGGCAATGGCATTTCTATTATTATATTCGGCGGCATTGTTGCCGGTTACTGGGAGATGTTTGGCAGCGGATTCCTTACGGGGCAGGGGCAGTTGGGAGGTTTGATTGCCTATATAATCATTGCGCTGGCAACGGTAGTGATAATAGTGTTATTTACCGAAGCTCATCGGCGTATTCCTGTTCAATATGCCCGGACTGTCTATCGCGGTAACCGGATGTATAAGCAGCAGGGTTCTACTCATATTCCCTTGAGGGTAAACACAGCCGGAATGATTCCTCTGATTTTCGCAATGTCACTGACACTGTTCCCGGGGATGATTGCCAGTTACTTCATGGGACCTGAGAACAGCCCGAATTTTGCTAATACCATATATAATGTGTTCCAGCCTGATGCCTCTTTGCCGGTAGGCCTTATATACTGGATAATATACTTCTTGCTTGTTGTTGGATTCGCGTTCTTCTATACTATGGTGATTTTCCAGCAGCAGGATATGGCTGGTACGCTGCAAAGACAAGGTGGTTTTGTGCCTGGGATTAGGCCGGGGAAATATACATCGGACTATTTCAACCATGTTATCTCCCGGATTACCTGGGCAGGAGCTTTATACCTTGCTTTTGTGGCGATTATACCGTTCCTTGCTAGGGAAATAACTGATGTGCAAATGATACAGCTTTCCAGTATGGGGCTGTTAATTGTTGTGGGTGTGACGCTCGATACGATGAAACAGATGGAAGCGCAACTCACAATGCGGCGCTATGAAGGTTTTATCAAGTAGGAGTTATTGATAAAATGAGCGCCGATCTAAAAATAAATATCGTATTTCTGGGCGCCCCCGGAGCCGGTAAAGGAACCCAGGCAGCGAATGTGGCTCAGGAACTGGACCTCGTCCATATCGCAACCGGAGATCTCTTCCGTCAGGCACAGTCACAGGACACCGAACTCGCCAGAAAGGCTAAATATTATATGGAAAAGGGACAACTTGTCCCTGATGAAATAACCATAAAGATGGTACTGGAGAGAATCGGGGAATCTGGCTGTTCAAACGGAGTAATCTTCGATGGATTTCCAAGGAACCTGAACCAGGCAGAAGCGCTGGATAATGCTCTGGCTGATCAGGGAAAAACCGTAAATAAGGTTGTTTATATAAAGGTTGCGGAGCAGGAACTCCTGAAGCGGTTGACCGGGCGATGGATATGCCGCAAGTGCCAGGCTCCCTACCACGAGGTTAACTCCCCTCCTAAAGTAGAGGGGATATGTGAAAAGTGTGGCGGTGAACTCTACCAGCGTGCTGATGATAAAGAAGAAACGATAAAAGAGAGACTGCAGGTTTATTTTAATGAAACCGCAGCCTTGATCGACTATTACTCCCGAGAGGGGAAATTGCTTGAGATTGATGGTGAAGGCAAAGTAGCAGAGGTAAGTGAAAGGATAACTGCTTCCCTTAAGGAAGAATTTGTCCGTTAAGGACAGCGATGGGTATAATAATAAAATCCGCCAGGGAAATAGACATAATGCGGCAGGCTGGCAGAATAGTAGCCATCGTACTTAACGAATTGAAATCGCAGGTGAAACCGGGTGTGAAAACCAGAGTATTAGATGAAATAGCACGGAGAGAGACTGAGAAACTGGGAGCCGTTCCTTCTTTTAAAGGATATCACGGCTATCCGGCCAGTGTCTGTGTTTCGATTAATGATGAGATAGTACACGGGATCCCCGGTGATCGTGTGATGAATGAAGGTGATATTGTCTCAATTGATTTTGGCGTGATCTATAATGATTTTCAGGGTGATGCCGCTGTTACTGTTGGTGTTGGCAGTATTACTCTGGAAGCTGAAAAACTCCTTGAAACTACTGAGGGCTCCTTGATAGCTGGTATTCGGGCTGCTCGTGCAGGAGCCCGGCTTGGAGATATCTCTTCGGCAATACAGGACTACGCTGAATCGAGAGGTTATTCGGTGGTTCGTGAATATACCGGACATGGAATTGGTCGGAATATGCACGAAGATCCGCAAATACCGAATTTCGGTACGCCGGGTCAGGGACCGTTGTTAAAAAAAGGAATGACCTTAGCACTGGAGCCGATGATTAATATAGGTGACTGGAGAACGAGGCTCGAAGATGACAAATGGACGGTAAAAACCAGTGATGGCAGCCTTTCAGCTCATTTCGAACATACCATTGCCATCACCGATGAAGGTTCGGAGATATTGACAGCCTTATAATAAAAGGACAATATGCCTAAAAAAGATAATATTGAAGTCGAAGGGGTGGTTGTAGAACCTTTACCGAATGCGATGTTCAGGGTAGAGTTATCCAATGGACATAAGGTACTGGCACATATATCCGGAAAAATAAGATTGCATTATATTAGGATACTGCCTGGAGACAGGGTACTGGTTGAGTTGTCTCCATATGACTTGACCAGGGGGCGAATTACCTACAGATTTAAGTAATACTATTGACAGAACATACAAAAAGGCAGTTAGATATACAGGTGTTCGAAAAGGAATATTATGAAAGTAAGAGCTTCAGTTAAAGTTAGATGCGATAAGTGCAAGGTAATTAAGCGCCGTGGGGTTATCAGGGTTATATGCACTAATCCTAAGCATAAGCAGAGGCAGGGCTAAGCTGCCGACCAGGAGGAAATATATGGCACGTATAGCAGGAATAGATATACCGAGAGATAAACAGATTTGGGTTGCTTTACAGCGTATCCATGGCATCGGTGCTGTCACGAGTCAGAAGATACTTGCCCAGGCTGGAATCGAATCTAGTGTATTATCGGATGACCTTACCGAAGATGAGTTAAACAGGGTCCGTGAAATAGTCGATAAAGAATATACGGTCGAAGGTGAACTCAGGAAAGAGGTCGATCTTAATATAAAAAGGCTGATAGAAATCGGCAGTTACCGGGGCAGCAGGCACCGGCACGGACTGCCGGTCAGAGGCCAGAACACGCGTACGAATGCTCGGACCAGGCGTGGTCCTAAGAAGACCGTAGCCGGACGCGGTAAGAAACGCGGAACAGCTAAGAAGTAGTTAATGCGTACATAGGAGTAATAAATGACAACAAGAAGGAGAGCAAGGCCCAGAAGACGGGAACGGAAGTCGATTCCGAGTGGGAGAGCTTATATCTCATCTACGTTTAACAATACTATCGTAACGCTCACCGATTCTCAGGGTAATGTGATTGCCTGGGGAAGCTCGGGAACCGCCGGATTCAAAGGCTCGCGTAAAGGTACCCCTTATGCCGCCCAGCTTGCAGCCCATGACGCGGCTAGAAAAGCGATGGAGCACGGATTAAGGCAGGTTGGAGTATACGTAAAGGGACCGGGAAGCGGCAGAGAAGCAGCCATCCGTTCACTCCAGAGTTCGGGGCTTTACATTACAAGTATCACCGATACAAGTCCAATTCCTCATGACGGGTGTCGTCCTCCCAAGAAGAGGCGGGTATAAGGTAGAAATATGGCAAGATATATAGATTCAGTGTGTAAATTATGTCAGCGCTGCAATGAGAAATTGATGCTCAAAGGCAGCAGATGTCTCACTCCCAAGTGCGCAATGGAAAGACGGAGGAGAGCAACCGGTCGGCGTCGGAGAATATCTGACCGTGGACTACAGTTGATAGAAAAACAGAAAGTAAGATACAGCTATGGTATCATGGAAAGGCAATTCAAAAAAACATTCAGCCAGGCGTCGAAGCAGCAGGGTATCACTGGTGATAACTTGATCATCCTGCTGGAAAGACGGCTTGATAACGTCGTTTATCGGCTTGGTTTCGCGGATTCACGAGCCCAGGCGCGGCAGATTGTACAACACGGGCATATCCAGGTAAACGGTCGAAAAACGGATATCCCGTCATATCAGACAAAAGAAGGTGACACGATTAGCTGGAGAGAAAGCAGTATGAAGACGGAATACTACAAACAACTGCTTGAGGATATTGGATCGAAAAATCTTGTAAGCTGGTTGAGCCTGGACAGGCAGAGACTTATCGGTCGGATAATTTCTTTGCCTACACTCGACGAGGTCGGTGCCGAGTTTGACGGACAGGCGGTTGTTGAGTATTACTCGCGGTAAGGAGGTAGTGTTTTGTCTCACCTCGTAGTGCCAAAAGTCGAATGTATTGAAAGCGGAGACAATTACGGCCGGTTTCTGGCCGAACCGATGGAGAAGGGTTTTGGGGTTACTCTCGGTAATACCTTAAGGAGAGTTCTTTTAAGCCAGCTTCAGGGTGCGGCGGTAACACGGGTGAAAATAGAAGGAATTCAGCACGAGTTTTCTACAATCCCATATGTAAGAGAAGATGCGACGGAATTCCTGCTGAATCTGAAAGCACTCCGGATAAAACCTGTTGCCGGAATACCCGGTAAACTAATTCTTGATATAGAGGGCGAAGGACGCATAACAGCGGCTGACATCAATCCCTCGGCTGATTTTGAAATAGCGAACCCGGAACTTTACCTTGCTACACTGGATTCAGCCGAGGCGAAACTCTATGTTGAACTCGATGTTGAACTCGACAGCGGTTTTAGGGAGGCTGAATCCACAGACAACATGGCCATCGGTATAATACCAGTTGACGCCATATTCAGCCCGATGAAGAAAGTAAATTACACCGTCGAACCGATATATATCGGTCAGGAAACAAGCCGTGAACGATTATACCTGGAGGTCTGGACCGACGGGACGATTACTGCAACCGATGCGATAAGTCAGGCGGCTGAACTGCTGGAAGAACAACTCCGCCCGTTTATAAATTTCTCCAAAGAATCATATGAGACACTCGATACCGAACAAAGAGTGCCGGATATTCCCGAAGAGTTGTATAATATGCCGGTTGAACAGCTGAACCTGTCGGTTCGAACCATGAACTGCCTGAGACGGGGCGGTATCGCCACCGTGGGCGAACTCGCCAGTAAAGAAGAAAAAGACCTCATGGCCTTGAGAAACTTCGGGCAGAAGTCCAACAGGGAAATAAAAGAACGCCTCGAATCTCTGGGTCTTTCTCTTGCTTCCACTGAACCTGAGGATGGGGAAGAAGGAGAGGTTGCTGAGACTGCTGAGGCGATAATTAAGAGTTAAGAGGAACTTAAATGGGTCGAAAAACAGTAGAGGGAAAATCAGGTAAGACATCGGATTATAAGAGAGCCATGTATCGGAATCTCGTTACGGATCTGCTGAACCATGAAAAGATTACTACAACCGAAGCGAAGGCGAAGCAGGTTCGGAGTATGGCAGAGAAGATGATCACGCTGGGAAAACGAGGTAAACTTCATTCCCGGCGGCAAGCACTGGGCTTTGTATACAGCAAGGAAGTAGCCGATAAACTGTTTTCAGAACTTTCTGAAAGATATGCGAACCGTCCGGGGGGTTATACCCGGGTCACCAGGCTGGGTCGCAGAGTAGGTGATGGTGCAGAAATGGTCCAGCTTGAACTTGTTCAGTAACAAATCCACTGCTGTAAGCAGGGAATAATACCGGTGGTAAAAAAGGCAGAAACCACAAAAGTAGTTTTAATAATTGAATATGAAGGCACCCGCTACCACGGATTTCAGCTCCAGGGTAAACTCCCTACTATCCAGAGGGAACTTGAGACGGCCTTATTCAGCCTGACGGGAGAAAAAACCCGGGTAATAACTGCAAGCAGGACTGACGCCGGGGTACACGCGGAAGCTCAGGTAGTGAGTTTCAGGACAAAATCAGAATACCCTACCGATACGTATGTAAATGCCCTGAACTATTACCTTCCTGGTGATATCGCGGTAAAGGTCGCCTACAGGGTGAAAGACTCGTTTAACGTCCGGCGCCATGCGATTAGCCGCGAGTATAATTACTATATACTCAACGGTAAGTCTCGGTCTCCCCTCAGAGACAGGTTTTGTTACCTTCTTACCGGACAATTGAATATCGAAGCAATGAATGAAGCCAGCCAGGTGCTGCTCGGAGAGCACGACTTCGTTTCCTTCGTAAGTAACAGGGAAGCGGCGGAAAAAAGTACGGTACGCCGTGTGGAACGGGTGGAAATGAGGAAAGAAGGCGACTTGGTGATATTTAATATCGTAGCGAATTCATTCCTGATGCACCAGGTCAGAAATACCGTCGGCAGCCTGATAAGACTGGGGCGGGGTAAAATAAGCAAGGAAGAATTTAATAACATACTCGAAGCAAGACAGCCCGGAAAAGCATGGCCTACCGCCCCGGCGAAGGGGCTCTGCCTGTTGAGAGTAAATTATAAAAATCCTATCGGGGAAGAAATATGAATAAGACCTACAGCGTAAAAGCATCTGAGATACAGAGGGACTGGCATCTGGTCGACGCTACCGACCAGGTTCTTGGCAAGTTGGCTACTCAGGTAGCCCAGTTGCTGATGGGCAAGCATAAGCCTATGTTTTCTAAGAACATGGATACCGGTGATAATGTCGTCGTGATAAACGCCGCTAAAATAAAGGTTACCGGTAATAAGATGAAGAACAAACTTTATTACCGGCATTCGGGTTATCCGGGGGGATTGAAATCGGTCAACCTGGAACAATTAATGGAAACTCATCCTGAACGAGTAGTGGAATATGCTGTGAAGGGAATGGTTCCTCATAATAAACTCGGAACCCAGATGATGAAAAAACTCCGGATATACGCAGGAGCGGAGCACCCGCATCAGTCTCAGGTAAATAAAACCGCGGCGAAAGCCGGGCAGGAAGAATAAAGGGAAGGTAGATAATTGGCCAGTAAGACTTACTATGCCGGAACGGGAAGACGTAAATCAGCAGTAGCCCAGGTGAGGATATCCTCGGGCGGTGGTGCCATTATTGTCAACGGCTCTCCTTATGATGAGAGATTTACCCGGGACGTGCACCGCGAGACAATAACCAGTCCCCTTGTTCTTACCGAGACCATGGATAAATACAGTGTAATGGTGAAAGTAGACGGTGGTGGAGTGACCGGACAGAGTGCGGCGATAGCTCATGGCATCGCCCGTGCTCTGGTTAAGGCTGATGAAGGTCTTAAACAGACCCTTCGCCAGAACGGACTGCTTACCAGGGATTCCAGGGTCAAGGAAAGAAAGAAGGCCGGTCTCAGGCGCGCCCGTAAGGCAAAACAGTACACCAAGCGTTAATTACTGTTGTTGTACGCAATATGAAAACTCGTCCCCTTCCGCCACAGGCGATAGGGGACTTTTTATTGGTTGGCGTTACTATCAGATTAGCCTGAGATTAATATCAATGGCTTTCCCTTTCATGCAGCGGTTTCCTTGAAATCACCGGTGGTGAACTGTATATCGAAGTGGAAAATATTCCTTTTGATGTTTCTTATTATCAACGGGCAGTGTTTGAGACCCTTCGGCACGAAAACCATGAAGCTGTTGTCGATAAAATACTGCTCGTCTCCCATCCATAACTCGGCTTCTCCGCCGAGATCGTGAGGATCATCCGGATTTGTCCCGGCAAACCCTATTAACTCGTCATAGGGATGTGTGTGGGCTCCCTGCACGCCGGGTTCCTCTCCTGCGAAAACCCACTGGCAGATAACGATGTTCGATCCCTCTATCATGCGAGGAGTCAGCGCCATCAGCATGTGTAATTCGGGGCGTTCCACTCTTTCATCGAATCCGCTTTGTCTGGGAGGACTGTCTTCCGGCGGTGGAGGAGGAGGGGTATGACCTTTGATAATATATTTTTCGTATTGTCGTTCAACCATTTAATACTACTCCTTTTTATTATCGATGCTCTGATTTCATTATTTCTTCAAAAATATCCAGGTTCTGCCAGCCATAGGCAACCTCTGTCAGTTTCCTGCCGCCTGTTTCAATTTCTTTCTCATCGATCAGAATTCCTCCAAGCGACTCATAAAAATTTCTGTAAGGATTATCCTCAAGCACCCATACCAGCAGGGAACTGTGCCCGCACTCTTTTAACCGGAGTGCCGCGGTCGACATCAGCCTGCGACCTATTCCCTGTTGCTGGTACTCTTTAAGCAGGTAGATATCTCCTACTTCACCGGTATACAGGGGATTCCCGCTGTTTCCTTTGAGTCCGCCTGCGTACCTGATTAGATCTCCGGTATAATCCTCGGCGACAAACGTAAATCCCGGACCATCAGGATCAGAAAGACGTTCTTCCCAGTGTTTGGTCCGACCTTCATACGTCAGCGAATCAAGGAACTCCTGCGGGATTATACCGGTATAGGTACTCCGCCAGCTATCGACCGATACCCGGGCAAGCCCTGCCGAGTCTGTAACTTTCGCTTCGCGTATAACAGTCTTGTTCATGTGATTTCCTGCGATGCCCTGAGTTTACCTTTATCCATCTCCTGAATCAATACAGTGAATATAAAAAACTCCCTCTTCCGGATTATGAAAGAGGGAGTTGATTCATGCACCTGATAGTAAATCAGTTTACAGGTTTGAACTTGGGTAAGGTTATTTTGTCGTTGACATCCTCGTATACCACCTCGACCGGCATATCGACAAAGACATCTTCAGGTTTACAGCCGATGATGTTCGTCGTATATCGAATTCCTTCCTCGGTCTCGATGATGGCTACAACGTATGGCGCTTCCCTGGCGAAAGCCGGATGCCTGGCCTGGTGGACGATCACGAAGCTGTATACTTTTGCTTTCCCGCTCAGTTTCACCCATTCCGATTCCATGCTCATGCAATGGGGACACATTGGTGTCGGCGGGTAGAACAGTTTACTGCATTCCAGGCATTTCTGAACCCGGAATTCATGCTGTTTCATGTAGTCCCAGAAGGGCTTGTTTTCTTCGGATATTCCCGGTAAGGGTTTACTCATTTCCTGGTTTCTCATCATGTTATTGCTGTCTCCTTAAAATTACGGTGCCGTGGGTCTGCAGAATACCGCCGTTACCACTCACCAGTATATGATTCAGATTTTCGACCTGTCGCTCTCCGCACTGTCCCCTGAGTTGCATCACACCTTCGGTAAGAGGGGTAAATCCCATGTAATATACCTCTGACAGTAGACCGCCGGAAGTGTTCACCGGGAATTCTCCTCCCGGTCCGGTCCGACCGTCCTTGAAGAAGTCATAGCCTTCACCCGGCTGGAAGAAACCGTAACTTTGCATGGTTACTTCGACGGTATAGGTAAAGCAATCGTAGATTTCGCACGCGTCGATATCGGAAAGCTTGATGTCGGCCATCTTTAAAGCCATTTCTCCTGATGCCTTGGCTCCGGTAGGTCCTGTCATGTGGTGGGACTGTTCGATGTCCGGCGTATGGTGACTCTGTCCTACGCCGGCGATGTATACCGGCGGCTCCTTCAGGTCTTTGGCTCTCTCGGCGGAGGTGACGATATATGCCCGTCCGCCGTCACTTACCAGGCAGCAGTCTGCCCTGCGGAATGGTTCCGCAACCCATGGTTCTGCCAGGTAGTCTTCCTTACTCATCGGCCTGTCATAAAAAGTAGCCCTGGGGTTAAGATTCGCCCATTTACGCTGTGACATGGCTATCTCAGCCCATGTCTCCGGTCCGGTATTATACTCGTACATTGCCCGGCGTGCCGCCAGTCCATATTCCATGTTTGCCCCGAAAACTCCGTAGGCTGGTCCGGGGGGCATTGCGCCACCTCCTCCCATCATCATACCGCTGAAGCTGCCTGATTTACTTGCTGTTCCATAAAGGCATAATACGTAATTCGCCTGCCCTGTTACAACCGCGAACATCGCGTGGGCGGTGATGCACGGGGCGGTAGCTCCCATTACGTCTTCGTTGGCTAGCAGTTTGAGATTGTTTAATCCCAGTTTGGCGGCAACAGAATATGATTGTTGCCCTATCGTCGGCTGAATAAGCAGGCCGTCGATGTCGTCTTTTTTTAACCCGGCATCTTCGATGGCTGCCTTGGCAGCTTCCTGCGCGAAACTTAAAGCGCTTCTGCCTGGCACAGTCCCCTGCTCTTTCGTGTATCCCACGCCGACAATCGCCGCCTTATTCCTGAAATCTCCTAGATCCATATGTAAAACCTCCAAGTATTTTGTGATCGATAATATTATATACCTGAACTGACTCATGACTCCAGTTTTATGAAATGTGAAAAATGGTGAAATTACTCTATTTGATATTGACAAATGGTATCTCAACAACTAAACTCCAGTTTACTCGAAAGTTAACTTTGAATAAGGAGTGATAAAAATGGCGAAACAAATTATCCTGTACAACCTGGCTGATCATGTATCCGATGAGGAATACAAGGAATATGTTACGAAAGAAAAGGGCCCTCTGCTCGATTCTCTTTCATCGGTCAAGAAATTCGAACTGGTAAAAGTAGCCGGTTCAACCTCCATAGAGAGTCCCTGTAAGTACGCAGGCATCATGCACATAACCAGCCTGGAAGAGTTCTCTCAGAAGGATGCGCCTTCTCAGGCTTTCCAGGATTTTATGAAGAAATGGCAGTCAATGGTTAAAGATGTAATAATGCTCGCCGGAGAAGAGATTTATTAGTATAGAAGAACGGAAAAGTAACCCGCAAGGATAAAATTGAGAGGAGGAAGCTAATGCTTGATCAGACAAGTCAGTGGTATAAATTACAGTATCCCGAGTGTTTCGTCGACGAAGAAGCCCGTATGATGCAGAAAATGCTGGCTGATTTCGTTGACCAGGAAATTATGCCGGTGCGGGATAAAATCGACGACGATGTAACCCACCAGGAAATTATCAATCCCATATTGAAAAAACTGCAGGTAGACCTTGGCTGCCAGAAGAATATGATACCGAAAGACTACGGCGGCAATGAGTTACTCTCGATAGTTATCGGGGCCCTGAAACAGGAACAGATAGCCAGGGGTGATTACGGCATAAGCATGCACAGTGCCGTTACGGACTGGGGCTGGACTCCGGCTACCCTTGCCTACCTGATGGAACCGTCACCCGAGGCTAAGGCATGGGGTAAAGCCGTGCTTGATGAATTTTCATCCATGTTCACCGGTAACGAACACAGGGCTGCCTGCTTTAACATGAGTGAAGCTGAGTCGGCCTGCGACATAGAAAACCTTACCAACGAAGGCAAGACAATCGGAGTGAGAGCGAAACTTGAAGGTGATGAGTGGGTCATCAACGGCAACAAGTTCTGGGCGTCCAACGCCGGTGTAGCCGACCTTAATTGCGTCATCTGTAATATCGATCCCAGGCTCGGCAAAGACGCTTTCGCGCTTATTTATGTTCCTGAACCCTGGCTTGGAGTGTCCCACGGAAAATTCGAGGTGAAATGTGGGATGCAGGCTGACAGAAATACCGCCACCTACTTCGATGATGTCAGGGTTCCGAAGTCCTGGGGATTGCAGGGGCCGGTAGCCTGGTCTATTTTCGAAACGACCGTATCCGCTCCCATGCCTCTGAATTCCGGTCACACCATAGGTATCCTTCAGGGCGCGTTCGATGTGCTGAACGAATATACCGCCCAGCGGGTAGCCGGCGGCAGATCGATTAATCAGCACCTTTCCGCGGCGATGATTCTCGGTGAAATGGCTTCCTTCATTACGGTTGGAAGAGCCGCTTTCCTTGAACTCGCCCACGAGTATGACCATATGGATATTTACGGTGCCTGGGATACCCGAAGCATGGTAGCCAAGGGACATGCGATCCATGCCTATATTACCAGGACCGTGCCGGATCTTATCCTGAAAGGTATGGAGTTAATGGGTTCCTACGGCTATGTCCGCGAGAACCATTATGAGAAATATTACCGCGATGCACCGATCGCCAAACTGGTAATGGGCGGCAGCCACCTTGGATATTTTGCCGTATGCCGGGAATTCTACAATCTCGATTACTCTTCGTTCGGACCGGGCAAACTCCCTGATCCAACTGGAGGTATTTAAGGTTAAATGTAGTAATGCAGTGACTAAATGAGACCTATTATCGGGTTATATTGCCGTTTTCTCTGGACCAGTCCATGCCTGTCTCGACGGTAGTCCTGCGACAAATTCTATTGCCAGAGAGGCTGTAACTGTTAGAAAATATCCTGATTGGTACGAGAAAATAAATCGCTGTTAAATTTACAGGCTTTCCGATAACATATGGACATCCATCGGTATGCCTTTTTTTCCATCACGAATTAATGAAATTGCACCGACAGGGCACTGCGTTGTGCATACACCGCACCCGAGACATTTCACCCAGTCTATGATTGCATTGTCTCCATTGACTGAAATCGCATTGAAAGGACAAGCTTCTGCACACGTACCACAGGCGGTACACAGTTCAGCATTAACCTGTGAAACATACCCGGATGATGCCATTATCGATGAACTATATTTCACCATTGCTTCTATTCCCGCACAGCAACACTTGCAGCAATTACAGATAGCGACAAATCTATCTAGAAGAACATCCTTAAACCAGGCTGAATGAATATGGCCACGTGAGTGCTCTTCCTCTAGAATTGTCAGAGCTTCCTCCTTACTTATCAAGCGCGATGTCTCTGGACTGTGTTCAAGTTTGAAATCTACAATTGGTTGCCCCATCATCAGACATACCTGTGTTGGCTGGCATGGATTGTCCCTGAAACTCCGGCAGGGACAATCACATACAATGATCTCAGGCGAACCATCCAATACCAGTTTACGGGCTGTAGGATACGGTATAATTTGTTCCAGGTCTGTCAAAGGAATTTCCTTGTTTAAAGTTATTATTGCTTTGGCTAGCTCATAAGTAAGAACCTTCCCGTGATAATGTTTAGCCATCCAATCTAAAAATCCTCGCTTAAAAAGAGGAGCAAAATAATCTATGCCCAGGTGAATATAATAGCTTGGCCAACGAAGATATATATACCCATGCAGAAATTGGAGATTAAGTAATCTGAGCCACCCACTTTCTTTGCAGAACACCTTTGTAGAAGGGAGTAACAATTTCCAATGACCTCTGAACAACCAAAATATTATCATTACCAGTAGAATAATGCCCGGGATAATCCCGACTACAATCCATAACATTTTTCTGTCCTGTCTATTATTTCAATTATTATGTTATGTTTTCAATGAGCTAGCGTTTTGTCACACCAAAGGTAAATTTAATGTCAATCTAGAGAGTTACACTCTCAAGGTAAACAAAGAAAGAGAAAGTTATTACCGTTAATGTCCGATATTAATATATTTATGGTTATAACAGTTTCGCTAACCGTTTCGCTAAGGCAACTATCGTTAAAATAGGAGGCATTCCGGGAGCTTCCGGTAATACGCTTGCATCGCAGGCGAAAAGATTATTCACTTCAGTCTGGAGATCCTTATCAACGATTTCTCCGATTGCTGCGGTTCCTCCAGGATGAGCACCGCCAACCTTACCGATAACAACCGATTTGCTGTCTGCCCCGGCTTTGATTAGTATTTCTTTTGATAACTCATGTCCTTTATTTAGTCTTTTTCTATCATCAGCGGTGATAGTTTTT
Source organism: Dehalococcoidia bacterium (assembly GCA_011191975.1). Taxonomy (GTDB): domain Bacteria; phylum Chloroflexota; class Dehalococcoidia; order Dehalococcoidales; family UBA2162; genus MGML01. The sequence continues at coordinate 7,489 of DUFA01000143.1, read as the reverse complement.
GAAAAGGAACCATCAGGATAAACCTTGCCGGCTGAATCGTCTTTTGTTTTCGCCATAATCCCCAGCATCCCATTTGTGGGCATGAGCATCCCTCTCATCCCGAGTTCCAGAAACCTTATCATTTTTTTGGGGTGAATGAACGGAGAAAGGAGAAATCCTTCACTTTCGTGGAACTCAAGGTCTACTAAAGCCATTGTCGGCTCCTTAGTCTGATCCAGTCCTTTAGCTGTCCCATAGGTGTTAACGAACATATCCATGAAATATTTCGAACCAGCCTTATCCAGACCTGAATGTTGTAGAATTACCGGTGTTGCTAATCCACCCGCGGATAGTATCACTGCATCCGCATTTATTCTTGAAGTATTTCCCTTTGTTAAACTGACACCCTTTGCCGAACCGTTTTCTATAATAACCTTGTCAACGACATGGTTATAAAAAATATCCGCACCGTTCTTCTCAGCTTCATCAAGGAACTCCACCGCTGTCCATTTGGCCCCATAGGCACACCCGTACTGGCAGTGTCCGCATCTCGTACATTTTGCCGGATCGATGAATTTTGGCATAGGTTCCATTTTATAACCAAGTTCAGTTGATGCTTCCAGGATTCTCTTTCCCCCTGGTGACAGCCGTCTAATATCGTACGGTGCTATCTGCATTTCTTCTTCCGCTTCCTTGAATTCTTCCTCCAGATTAATACCGAATTCTGCTAATTCTTTTTCAAGACTGCGTACACCGTTTCCGCAGCAAACCACTGTAGGACCGCCGGCCATAAAAGTACGCCAGATAATAGAATCACCTTCTCGTGATGTCGGTCCCATCTTCATGGCCGTTAAATCGTAATACCGCGCACAATCAAAAAATCCACCAAGTTTTACTTCTTTTATTCCTTTTTCAAGAACTGCAACGGTTTTACCCTTGGTTGATAATTCTTTAGCGAGAGTAGCTCCTCCGGCACCTGAGCCGACGATAACGTAATCATATTTTTTCGTTTCCAAATTTTCCCTCCTTAAACATGGCTTTTTACAGGTTCTTATAATTTAAAACCGGCTGTGTATAATGTCAAGAAACAAGGGTGTAGACAAAACTCGCCCTCCAGTATTTCATCAAGTAATAAGCCTATACACATTCCTGTGCCCTCTTTTATAATTCCCTCCCCTGCTCTTTACCCACTCCAAAAACCGTCCCACACTTCAAACAAAACCATACTATGATTGCAAACGATTCTATTATTAGTCTTTCCCTTTCCTTGTTAAAGAGGGGAGTGTAGTATTAATGTAAAATAAACATCGCTATGTTTACATACTATAAAGTAGTCGTTGGCAAGAATGTCTGGCTCTAAGATTTTGACAATTACAACGGAAATTTCTATAATTCAACTACTATCTTTGATCTTTTCGAGAGGAAACGGATGTATAACTGGAACATAGAGTTGAATAGAAGCACTGCAAACCCGATTATTATTAGTCGATGGGTTTGGTGTATTTCCAGTTTGAGATTATGACAAACACTCATTAGAGACCACCAGGGAATTAGATCAAATCCAGGATATTTGTATCCTGGATTTTTTGTTTTATAAGCAACTGTTAAAGAAAACAAAGGAGTGCAAATGGAAAAGAAAGAAGGTTTTAAATTAAGAGAATCTGTAAACCATCAATTTAAATTTGCGAACATGACTATACCAGGCCGTGGAGAAACGTTATCGATAGTAGCAAGACTAGCAACATTGTTTATTTCAGATGAGCCACGATTTTTAGACGTTGGGTGTGGATGGGGAGATGTTACAAAGAAGATTCTCGAACTATGCCCTCATGCCTCAGTATGCATGGTTGATTACTCAGAGGAAATGTTCATTCTCGCTAAAGAAATACTCGGTGATGATAATAGGATAAAGATGATCAGTTATGATTTGAATAATGGTCTTCCTGATATGCTAAAATCAGGCAAGTTTGACGCAGTTGTCTCCTGCCATGCTCTACATCATGTCGAACATGAGAATAAAGTAGAATTGTATACCCAAATAAAGCAGGTTCTGAATGAAAGTGGTTTATTTATTAACGGTGACCGTTTTAAAGCAGAATCACCTTTGATCAGTAATTGGGAATTTGACAACTGGATAGAATGGATGGTCTACGAGGTAAGAAACACTTTAGGAAAAGAAAAGGCCTTTGATGGTGTAAAGAAAGCACAAATAGAATGGGATGAGAAACTGGGAGATAAGCCCGGAACTATCTGGGATACACAAAGAGATCTGAAACAAGCTGGTTTTCAATACGCTGATTGTGTGTGGAAGAGCTATAATATGGCGATCGTGGTAGCTACAGACAAATAGACTTTCAGGGGGAAAATACGTATGTTATTTTCGAATCACACGCCGGCGATATTTATACAAGTAGATACTATTTGCACATTCAACATATTCAAGGTGGATTCGTAACTGGAGAGAGGATTTAAAAGTAAAAATCTCTTATAGAAGTTATGCTATCATTAAGAAAGAAAAAAATGACCGAAAAACTGGAAATGGTACTCAAACCCATCGGATTTGTCTGTAATAAATATAAAGAAAATCCTGACCAGGAAGACTGGTGGCAGGAACTTGTCTCCGAAATCGTGTTTGATGAGAACCTTGAAGAGGGACTGGATAAGCTTGAAAAAAACTCATATTACATCATTCTCTACTGGCTTCACAAACGTGATAGAGATAATCTCCCACTCAGGATAAATCCCAAAGGGAGAAAAGATATCCCGAAACGTGGACTTTTTACCACCCGGACGCCGGACAGGCCTAATCCCATCGGTATGATAACCGTTAAACTCCTCAAGCGTGAAGGCAACGTGCTAACCGTTCAGGGACTGGATGCTTTCGACGGTACTCCGGTGATCGACATTAAGCCCTGGAATATCGGCTATGACGCAATGGACGGCGAAGTGTACCGTGACTGAGCCTGTACAAAGCCTGCTGGAGGATATCTATCGTCGTCTCTTTGAACAATACGGGCCGCAGCACTGGTGGCCCGGTGAAACTCCTTTTGAGGTGATGATTGGAGCGGTACTCACTCAGTCGGCTGCCTGGAAAAACGTTGAAACTGCTATAACCAACCTGAAAACAACCGGGCTGATGTCACCTGCCGCCCTTCGTGGAAAACCATCGGAAGAGATTGCTCCCCTCATACGTTCCACCGTCTATTACAATGTTAAAGCCCGTAAACTGAAAGCCCTCGTGGATTATATTGGAAATGCCTGTAATGACGACCTCGATAGACTATTTAAAAAAGACGTAAGACAGCTTCGCGATGAACTCCTGGCTGTCTGGGGTGTCGGCGAGGAAACCGCCGACTCTATTCTCCTCTATGCTGCGAACAAGCCCGTCTTTGTTATAGATGCCTACACCCGCCGGATAATAAATCGCATCGGTATTCAACCGGAAAATGATAAATACTCAGCCTGGCAGTTCCTCTTCATGAACAATATTCCCGCTGACATAGCCCTTTTCAACGAATACCACGCTCTCCTCGTCCGACTTGGCAAAGAAACCTGCCGCCCCAAACCCCTCTGCTCATCTTGCCCTCTCTTTGATATCTGCCTGTCCGCTGTAGCCTAAGCGTCGATTGACACCTGCTATTCAAACATCTACACTCATTTTCATATGAATATTCGTGAAGCGAAAAGAGAAGACGCTGACGCAATTGGTATTCTCGAACGTGAATTCGGAGAATATTTACGAGAGTTAGGCAGTACAACCGAGATTATTTCCAACATGGATTGGTACTTGAGAGATGGTTTTGGAGATAATCCCGCTTTTTATGGTTTAGTAGCTGAAGTAAATAACAAAGTTGTGGGATATACCCTATACCACTCGGGCTATGATGTAGACTCACTTTCTAGAGTACTATATGTCATAGATCTGTTTGTTCATTCTGATTATCGCAGGCAAGGTATTGGACGCTCATTAATGGAGAGATTGAGTGAAATATGCATCCAACAAGGTGGTAAGTATTTGGTATGGGAAGTGTGGGCACGAAATAAAATTGCCATTGAGTTTTATAAACGAATTGGTGCACATCGCGATAAAGAAATGATGATTATGGTGCTACCGATGACGAAAAAATCAACTGAATAGTGCCTATATTATTACTTGGATATATCTGCCCTTTCCCGAATTTTCTGGATTCCCGCCTACGCGGGAATGACAGGCGGGTAAATTACTAAACAGTCACCAACTAAAACAAAGCCCAATCTCCCTCCCTCGTCCTTTATCCACTTAGGCAACTGTCCTACATTCCTAATAGCTAAACATGGATCGCAATGAATCTCATTTTCGAGCAACCCTCTTTCCTTTCTAAGGAGAGAGGGTTGACTCGTAACCGGGAGAGAGGATAAAAAGAAAATCAGAATATAGTTATCTGAAAAAACCTGAAATCATTTCCTTAAATAATCATAGTTACTATTTAAAACGAAAGAGGTAGCATTCCCCTTTTACGAAACGACTCGATTTACTCTCAAATCAAAATCAGGATTTGACGCCTCCGGCTGCATTGTCTAAAGTAGTACTATACAGATGTTAATCGGACTGATATCGGATACCCATCTTGCCAGGCCGGAAGAGGAGCTTCCTTCCCAGCTTGAGACAGCATTCGAAGGCGTTGAACTCATTCTGCATGCTGGTGATATCTGGATACCGTCTGCCCTGGATCAGCTGGAATCCATCGCTCCTGTGATGGCTGCCTGGGGTGATGACGACATGGAATCCGACCTCGGCGACGATCCCCGGATGTTAGACGAACAAGCCGTTTATATCGATGGTGTTACCCTATGGCTGGTACATGAGAAACCTGCTTTCGGCACCATAGTTCCCAGGGAGAACACGATATTCTCCAGAAATAAAGAGTCTGAACGGGAGATTCCCGAAGCCGTTATCTATGGTCATACCCATAAAGCGTTGATAGAAAAGCATAAAGGCGTCCTGGTTATTAATCCCGGCAGCCCCACCTGGCCGAACAACTTCCCTGAACTCGGGACGGTCGGTATCCTCTCGATAGAATCCGGCAAAGTAAACGCCCGAATTATCCAGCTTGTGTAGTTGATTAGTTTGTAATATAGAGAGTAAGTAACTTAGAAAGATCGAAGGTCGCTCGAGATCGTACTCATAAATTAGCCCTGCTTTTCAACCTAGAAATAATCTAAGGGCTAAAAATATGTCATTACTTCCATCAAGAAAATGCTTGGATTGAATCGACTGCAGAAATAAATAAGTGATCATTAAGCTGTCACATCACAGGGCAGGTCGATGATCATAATCCAGGTACGCTTTCCTGAGTCGGTTATAGAATCCGAAAGCCTTTACAAGTGTGTTTGGGATTTGCTTCAATGGGTATTTCTTTAAACGAGAAAGTGATTGAAAAGTACTAAAAGCTTTCATGTATAGTTGATAATATTCATTGTAGAAATCTTTTAACGGAAGACTTGTGGGAAGTACCGTATGAATGAAGTCAAAGTAATCGTAATTATTGGTTATCAACTGGTCTTTCGTTTGTTCATACAGGTCAGTACCAGGCAGCGGTGTTAGTACTGCAAAACCGGCAAAACTCAACCCAAGATTCCGGCAATAGTGCCTGAGTTCCTGAAAATCCTCGTGTCGCCATTCCGGTCTGATAATAAACGATGGATATGGTTCAATGCCCAGGTTTGATAATGTTCTTATCGCTTCTTTATTATCACTGATCGAAGTACCTTTTCCGATATGATCGAGATCCTGATCTCTAAAGAACTCGAGCCCTACAAAAACCTTTTCAAGACCGATATCTCTCCACATCTTTAGAAGGTCGGGATTTTTGGCAATAGTATCAGTCCGGCCATAGAGAAAATAACGTTTCTTTATGCCGGCATCTTTTATTAATTGAGCAAGAGTTTTCATTCTTTTGGCATCAACCAGTGATTCGTCATCAGCAAAAAACACGTATTCTTCCTCGATACCTGTTAGCTCCTCTACGACCTTCGCAGGGGATCTCTTTAAGTATCGCCCTTCGGTGAGTTTCCAGAGAGCACAAAAGTTGCATCGAAAAGGACATCCCTTCGACGTGCGTATTGAAGCAAGAGGTTTCATCCACTCAGAATAGTAACGCTTTCTATATTTTGCGGTAAGACTTCTATCCGGAAAAGGTACGGCATCAAGATCTACGACTTTGGCGAATTCAGTCTTTACCAGTTTTCCATTTTTTTCGAAAGCTATTCCATTGATATCGTCAAAACCTTCCCCTTTTTCAAACCGGGTCACAATCTCCTTAAAGGTAAAGACTCCTTCTCCCATTACAATAAGGTCGATAGAAGGCGAGAGAAAATCTTCTGGAATAATAGTGGCATGATGACCGCCAACTACCGTTAGAATGCCTGGTTTTAATATCTTTATCTGTTCGAAGAGTTTCTTGACAGGATTTACGTGTACACTATATGAAGTTATTCCTATAATCTGGGGATTGAATTTCTCTATGGCATCTGGCAGGTTTTTCTCCAGTCTCTGATCGAAGATCATCACATCATGGTCTTTTGAAACACCTGCAGCTATATATTCCAGGGCTAACGGCTCGTAAAGAAATACCTCTTCCCCACCCAGGCTTATAGACTGCTTTGCGGGCTGTATTAATAGAATCCTCATCTTCCGCTCCTCCCGTCGGTTGTATCATCAACCTGCGAATTTATCACCTTAGCAAATTTTACCGTGTAACTTGTCAGGCTCGTATTAGTTCAATCACTCGATTCATAAGCCCCAGTCCTGTTTTCTCAGGCGTCTTTCCTTCGAGTGATAAAAGCTTTAATGTCTCCACGAACATACCAACAGCATCGAGCAGTAGAACGATTGATTCAATATTAAGATCACTTCGAAATATCCCCTGTTGTTCCCCTTTTTTAACCATATTGTGCAACACGAGGACAAACCTTAAGTGTTCTTGCTGAAGTAAACTGGCAATCTCAGGATCGTCGACCTCCGCAATTGCTTTAGAACGAATCCGAACGTGATCGGGAGGATTTACATCAGGATCAGCGAATGCAGATGCGGCTTTATGAAGAGCATTGATTATATCGTCTTCATGCTCTATCACTGAAGTAAGTTTATAAATGAGGTTGTCAGACATGTATTTTAGTACGGCAAGAAAAAGTTGCTTTTTCGTGGGATAATATTTATAGATGGCAGCCTCGCTGACTCCAACGAGGTCAGCAACGTCTGCCACTCTCATCTTTTGGTAGTTGGATTTGGCCAGCACATCGATTGAGCAAGCAAGTATCTGCTCCTTTCGTTGTTCAGCAGGGAGACGGCGAACATTCATTTTATTTCCTTAGTAAGTTAGTACTCACTAACTATTATAGGAGAACTATATAGTATTGTCAATACACTTTTCTCTCGAGTAGTTTGGTTGGTGAACGTGCTGATTCTTGGAATGTTACCTGATGACGGATTGTAGAAAGGATTATGCATATACCGACACTATAGAACATC
>DUFA01000142.1 GCA_011191975.1 Dehalococcoidia bacterium | reverse complement strand
ATGGATCGACCAGGACCTACAAAAAGAGATAATGGAGAGTAGATAAATCCAGATCGATCGATCTGGATTCTTACGTAGGGTAAAATACTATTTTGTTACCTTATATTCAGATTTAGATCAAGAAACTTGGATTTATCTACTATTCATTATCTGTTTATGTAAATCCTGATCAACCCATGTATACATTAAAGAGTAAAAGTTTTCGCCATGATAGTTCTTCACCCATGGCCACCACAGTTTATACCAGTAAGGTGACGGCAAAGGTATATAGTGAACCTGTTCGACTATATAAGGTACCAGTTCACGAAAAAGGCGATCTGCTTCCGGCATATTAATGATTGTGTGCTTCTTTATTTCCTGCGTGACGGCATTGATCACCGGATCATTGACATAGCCCCAGTTTACACTGCTAAAATGCCAGAGACCGAGACAGGAAGGATAGGCAACCGCACCCCCAGGCAAATACATTAATACAGTATCCTCATATGATCGGGAGATAACAACAGAAATGTAGGCACCTGGTTCCAGGACCTGAATTTCCATATTGACACCGATATCAGCCCACATATCTTTAAGCGCTGAAGCAGTATCGGGGACGCCGAGTGTACTAACGACGATCATTTTCATGTCGAAACCTTCGGGATATCCGGCTTCAGCAAGGAGTTGCCTGGCTTTATCTGTATTATGGCTGAAGAGAGCCTGTACGTCCTCAGACATTTCTTCAAGAGGTACGTACACCTGTTTGTTTTCACTCGTTACAGGAAAGGCCAGTATCTCGGCTTCGCCTTCGTATATATATTCCTTCCACGCAGGATAATCGATTGCCATCATCAGTGCCTGTCGAACCCGTTTGTCCTTATAGGGCAGATCAGCTTTATCACCTCTCATCATTATGACCGCTGGACTTCCGGATAGAAATGTCTGATACTTCAACTCAGGTATATCTTGAATCATGGTTTTCCCGATTCCAGGTTCAGCCACGGTAATATGCGACTTACCGGTCCGAAAAGCCGCATATATAGACGAGAGATCGGTTATTACTAGTAATTTAACTTCGTCAAGATAAGGCAGCTGATTTCCTTTTCCCGGACCTGTGGGGTCTTTACCCCAGTAGTCAGGATTTCTCTCTAAAGTGGCTGAACTTTCGTTGATATATTTAGTCAGCATGAAAGGGCCCGTTCCCACCAAATTCCTCCAGTCTGTCATATCCCCGTATTTTTCAATAACCTCCGGCGGAAATACATATAACCAGAAACCACCGCAGACAAACCAGTGCCACCCTCCAAGAGGATCTGCAGGCGACTTCAGCGTTACTTCCCATGGACCGGTCTTTTCTATTGTCGTTGTAGCAGCTAAATGTGGATTCCACATTTTTACCGGCGAACGTTCGTGATTCATCAGGTAGTTGAAACTGGCGATCAGGTCATCGGCCGTAACCTCGCGACCGTTCACCAATCGGCTGGCTTCGCTGTCAGGATTAAGCGCCCAGTGAATACCGCGACGGACCTTAAACACGAACGTTCCTGATTCGGGGATTTCCCAGCTTTCTACCAGCACTCCTGCTGATGTATCGGGAACCGGCTCAGTATTCGATCCCCAGGTTACTTCACCGGTACCGGCAAGCCCCTTAGCCCAGTCCGCAGCCAGGAATTGCTCGAATATCATTGCGCCGACCGGTCCCATATAAGCTCCCTGTGCGACCGGATCAAAAACACCTATACTCTCTCCATAAAGAGCTTCGAGAGTCCCGCCATATTGAGGTTTTTCAAAAGACGATGTGGAGTCAGATTCCATTGTTATTTCCTGATTTTCGCAGGCGGGAAGAAAAATCATGATAGAAGTGAGACAGGTTAAGAGAAACCGCATACCCTTTTCTCTCATTTTACCTTCTCCTTTTCCTGGTGTTTGCCGATGAAGTAGGCAAGGTATGATATAATACTCTTTACAATAAAATTTGGCAAGAGGTTTTACCAACCCAGGCAGTGTAATAAGAACGTAATGTCATATTCAGCTGATGGTTGAGATGGACACGTCACTTCTGACGACGAAGTTTTATGTGCCAATACCCAGTCCGGGACTGGTTACAAGAACCGGACTGCTGGAACGGTTGAAGGATAGCGTAAATTACAGACTTATCCTTGTAGCAGCACCAGCCGGATTCGGTAAAACTACCCTATTGAGCGAATGGATTCTTCAGATACGGGCAGCCATTAACGTAGCATGGATTTCACTGGACGAAGGGGATAACGATCCCCGCCGGTTCTGGGACTATTTTATAACGGCGATAAACAACATAGAACCTGCTGTCGGGGAGACCGCCCTAGCTCTTTTACACTCAGGTCAGCAGATTTCATTCGAGAGTATACTAACTACCTTGCTTAATGGCCTCACCTCCGTTTCCGGTGATGTTGTACTGGTGATGGATGACTTTCATTATATCCAGTCTCCGGCTATTCATAACGACCTGACTTATTTCCTTGAACATGTACCGCCCGGTATGCACCTGGTACTTTCGACACGGGCTGATCCACCCCTGCCGGTTTCCCGGTTTCGAGGTAAGGGAACGTTACTGGAGATAGGTGCTGACGACCTGCGATTTTCCAGGGAGGAGACAGCCAGTCTGTTTATCGAAATGGGTATCCAGTCGTTTTCTGATACAATTGTTGATGCAATGAACACCAAAGCCGAAGGCTGGGTAGCTGGCCTGAAGATGGCTGCGCTTTCGATGAGGAATAAAGAGGATCTGGACACGTTTGTTGCCGATTTTACCGGCAGCCAGCGCTTTGTAACGGACTATCTTTTTGAAGAAGTACTGCTGCAACAATCGGAAGAAGTGCGTACTTTTCTTCTCCAAACCTCAATTTTAGACAGGTTGAATTCCTCTCTATGTGACGCAGTATGCGGGAGAGTCGACAGCGAGAATATGCTGGTAAACTTAGATTCTTCCAAGCTGTTTATCGTACCGTTGGACGACTCGAGAGAATGGTACCGCTATCATCACCTCTTTCGTGACCTTTTACTTCACCAACTAGAAAAAGTTTACGGAGATAATGAAGTTAAAAGACTGCATCTCAGAGCAAGCCAATGGTTTGAAAAAAACAAATTTCTGGATGATGCGATCAATCATGCTCTTGCTGCTGAGGATTGGGAAAAGGCAATGGATCTCATCAGTGAACCCGAGGTGCAAGCACGTACGGTAGCCTCCCAGGCGATACTTAACTGGCTGGAGCGGATACCTGAAGACGTACTTCTTACAAGGACACGAATTTGCATGAACTTTGTCTACGGACTGATGATGACAGGCAGGTATGATGAAGCTGAGACCTGGTTAACCTATCTTGATGACATTCCAGAAAATGATACTCTTCTTCCAGGCAAGATCGATGCTGCTCGTGGGGCTATTGCCAGCTTTACACTTGACTTTTTACGCGCTGAAGAGTTTGCTAAAAAAGCTTTATCGGTACTTCCTGAGAATGATCCAGATGTCGGAGTCGCCTGTGGTATTCTTTCCGGGATTTATTTCAACCAGTTACGTTTCCTGGAAGCAGAACCTCTGGTAAAAAAACATTACGAAATATTCCGGCAAATGGGATATACGATTCATACTATTTCCCCCTTGACCATGTTAGGATTTATCGCGTTCTTAAGAGGCAATTACCATCAGGCAGTTAGCAGGTATCAAGAAGTGATTGAGTTAGCCGGTAAGTATCCCGCTTTGGGTAATCCGATATCGAACGCTTATCTAATGATCGGTTGTGTGTACCACCACTGGAATGACCTGAAAAAAGCTGCTTCCTACCAGGAAAAGGCGATCGAGGTCTTCCAGTTTTCAGATGCACAGGGAAGTTTGAATTTAGACTCGGTCTACCTTCACCTGGCAGGTACAAGGATGGCGATGGGGGAAACCGAAAAAGCGATGGATGCCATGGAGAAAGCTGACCAGTTAATAAAAGATTCCCAAGATCCAATACTCAGGGCACGTAATATAGCTTCTCATGCGGCGATTGCTCTCTCCCTGGGAGATACAGGTTCTGCTTCAAGGTGGATCGATGCGCTTATGGAGTTGGAAGATTCTATACCGCTTGATGCTGCAACCCATCTTGTGGATATACGGAAAGGTAAGGATATTGCCAGGAAAGAACTTGAAGACAGGTATGATTTCTTTAAATCTCAAGACTGTAAAACGGTCCTGATAGGATTGCGAATACGGCAGGCTTTAATTTCTGATCAGTCCGACGAAGCATTGGAATATCTTTCCGATGCCCTGACAATGGGAAAAAATATAGGTATGATCCGACCACTGGTAGGATTCGGTCAGATATTGGCTCCTCTACTACGCCGGGCTATTTCAAAAAATTTAGAACCTGCATACGCCAGGAAAATCCTGGATATGATTATAGAAGAAGAAAACCAGAGAAAATCTCGACAATTAGAAATGATCCCCTCATCTTCAACCACGGGAATTTTAAGTAAACGGGAAACCGAGATCCTGCGGCTGATTGCGGACGGACTGTCTAACCAGGAGATCGCAGACCGGTTGTTCATCACCCTCAGTACAGCCAAAACTCATATCAGGCATGTCTTTGACAAACTGGGAGTAAACGATCGTCCCCGGGCTATCGCCAAAGCCAGGGACTTGAACCTTATCTAATCACTCCTTTAGTAATATTTCTTCATTTTCTCTTCATTAGTTAACCATCTCTACTTGTATATACCTGAATCCTCTCATCTATCATACTTTTCCATCCAATAATCATCCTCCGAATCAACCTGCAGGTCGATGTTCCCATTTCTCTCTGGTGCGAATATTACGACGTAAGTATTTGGTATCAGAAAGGGATCGAGTTGATGGAACAGGTAGCGATCATCGTGAAAGGCCATATTGACAGCAGCTGGTCTGACTGGCTCGGAGAAATGTCCATCAATCACACTAGCGACGGTAATACACACTTACGTGGCCAAATCCGGGACCAGGCTGCACTCAATGGTTTATTATCTCAAATATTTAACCTGGGCTTTCAGCTACTATCGGTCACTTCAGAGAGAATAAATCGTTCCTCTGCAGGAAAGGAGGATGATATGTGAAAGAAAATATAAATCCGGGTATTAGAAGAATATAACAAAAAAAGGAGTAATCATAATGAGGAAATTAGTAATAATAGTATCTTCTTTAACACTGGTGGTTATCCTGCTTATGTCGATGAGTATGCCTGTGATGGCTGCCAAATCTGAAGAAAAGAATGACAATAAACCAGTTGCCTGGGTTACTGCCAGTATTAACACTGGAGCATTTATGGAAGAACACGCCCGTCATTCAATAACTGTGAAATTACTGACTGATGGTAGCACTGTTGGACATTTGAATGGTCAAACTGGAGTAAATATAACACATAGCGTGGGATTCTGGCAGGGGAGAACCTACTTTTGGACTTGGAATGACGAAGATACCCAGGTTAAAATGGCTGATTTTATAGAGTTTGTTTATTCAACAGAATATGAGATGAATTTAGCCATTCGATTTCAGATTGCCGATTATGGAGAGCCTGGAAAGAATGATTGGCACAGGGCATGGATTTGGTTAGGCTATCACCCAGTAACAGGAGCTGAGGTATGGATGCCATTGTTCGATGGTTATTTAGTGGCCTATGACAACGGCAATGCCAAGATTCATGGCACCATGGGTGATCCTCCAGATGATTGGGATGAAACTGCTATGTTACCAGAAATATACCATTGGAAATAGTAGATTAACTTGTTGATTCAATAATGAGTCTTTTAGAACAATATATCTCTAGGGGGAAGATTCAGATCTTCCCCCTGTATCCAAGGAGGATGAACATGAAGAAATTATGTATATTACTGCTCGCAGTCGTTATTGTGACCGCTCTGATATCGAGCTGTTCTGATTCTTCAACTAAGAGCGAAGAACTGACTTCTCCTGCAGCATCAAGTGAAATATCTACCACAGAGACAACGGAGCAGGTGAATTCACAAAATACTCCAGAAGAGATGTCTTCTGTGACAGAAAAAGAACAGGAATCACCTCAAGCTGCAACAGATGAAGTTTCATCGTCAGATGCAACGGATAAAGCACCAGCTTCAGATACTAAGGAAAAAGAATACGTTCTGGATACGTCAATAGAGCCACCAAAAAACATTTCTGCATCTATCCTCGTTGACGGACTTGTATTTCCCGAATGCCCACGCTGGCATGATGGGAAACTATGGTTTTCCGATATGCATGCGGGTAAGGTAATTACTGTTGATATGGACGGTGTTCTTGAGACAATTGTTGAAGTACCAGGAAATCCGGGAGGTCTGGGATGGCTTCCCAGCGGTGAACTTTTGGTAGCCTCTATGAATGACAGTAGAGTTCTCACATATGATTCACACAGTTTAAAAGAATTATGCGACTTAAGTGATCTTTCACCTTCCGGGCTAAACGATATGGTGGTTGATGCACAGGGTAGAGCTTATGTTGGTGAATTTGGTGGTGACGAGGTATTTATGGTTACACCTGATGGGAATGCAAGCATTGCTGCTGGAGGTTTTAATTACCCGAACGGATCTGTAATAACACCTGATGGACAGACAATAATAATCGCTGAAACGTATGGGAATAAACTAACCGCCTTTAACATTAATTCGGATGGAACACTTTCAGGGTCACATACCTGGATCAATGTGGAATTTCTCCCCGACGGAATCTGCATCGATTCTGAAGGGGGAATATGGATAGCGACCATAAATCCGTATGTCGTCCGGTTTGCTGATGGTGGAAAAATGACTCATGTAGTCAGAGTATCCCAGCGGGCTTTTGCCTGTGCTCTTGGCGGACCTGATCTTCGTACTCTGTTTATACTTACAGCACCTGTAACATCGGCTGAAAATATAGCTGAACAAACTAAAGCGGCAATGAGTGGTCGTATTGAAATTGTGAAGGTAGATATACCGGGCATCGAGTAATTATTTTGGAGTATTATCACCAATACAGGAGTTAAGGAGTGGGAAATTTTTCCACTCCTTTGTTAGCTGTAAAACATTGAAGCAGGAAAGGTATGATATAATACCCTTTACCATTAAATTTGGCAAGAGGTTTAACGATCCGGTAGTGTAGCAAGAACGTAAAGTCATCATTTACTGGTGGGAGAAGTGGATACATCGCTTTTAAAAACAAAGTTTTATGTGCCAATACTCAGTACGGGAATGGTAACCAGAACCGGACTGCTTGAGAGGTTACAGGATTGTGTGAGCTATAGACTTATACTGGTATCGGCACCGGCTGGATTCGGTAAAACTACTCTCTTGAGTGAATGGATCCATCAGATCCAGCCAACCATCCACGTGGCATGGGTTTCACTGGATGAAGGAGATAATGAACCTCTCCGGTTCTGGGATTATTTTATAACAGCGATAAACGACATAGAACCTGCTGTCGGGGAGACTGCACTGGCTTTTTTGCACTCAGGTCAGCAGATCTCATTCGAGAGTATACTAACTACCCTGCTTAATGACCTTACGTCCATTCCCGGTGATTTCGTTCTGGTGCTGGATGACTTTCACTTTATCCAGTCTCCGGCTATTCATAAAGACCTTACTTATTTCCTTGAACATATGCCACCGGGTATGCGCCTGATCATATCGACACGGGCTGATCCTCCTTTGCCGATCTCCCGTTTTCGGGGCAAAGGAACGTTACTGGAGATAGGTGCTGATGACCTGCGATTTTCCAGGGAAGAGACGGCCAGTTTATTTGTCGAAATGGGTATCAAGCCATTGTCTGACCTGGTTATCGATGCAATGAATACCAAAGCGGAGGGCTGGGTTGCCGGCCTGAAGATGGCTGCACTTTCGATGCGAAACAAAGATGATTTAGACACATTCGTTTCCGATTTTACTGGCAGTCAGCGCTTCATAACGGACTATCTTTTTGAAGAAGTGCTGCAGCAACAATCGGAGGAAGTGTGTACTTTTCTTCTCCAAACCTCAATTTTAAACAGATTGAGTTTTCCTCTATGTGACGCAGTATGCGGAAGAGATGACAGCGAAGGTATGTTATCAAGGTTGGATAATTCGAATCTGTTTATCATTCCCCTGGATGACTCAAGAGAATGGTACCGCTATCATCACCTCTTTCGTGACCTTTTACAGCATCAGCTGATGAAAGGTACTAAGAATGAACAGATAAAAAACCTGCATCGCAAAGCCAGTAGATGGTTTGAAGACAACAACCTTCTGGATGATGCAATCAATCATGCTCTTGCTGCAGAGGATTGGGAAAGAGCAATGGATCTTATCAGTGAACCTGAGGTGCAGGCACGAACGACACGCTCGCAGGTGATGCTTAACTGGCTGGGGCAGATACCCGTAGAAGTGGCGCGTACCAGGGCACGGATTTGCATGAACTATGTCTACGTGCTGGAAGGAGCAGGTAAGTATGATGATGCTGAGAGATGGGTAACCCACCTTGATGAGATTGCAGAAAATGATTCGTACCTGCAAGGGTGTGTCGCTGTAGCTCGTTCAGTAATAACCTATCATAAACTCGATTTTATACAAGCGCAAGAATATGCAGAAAAAGCTTTATCACTACTCACGATAGATGATACACAAAAAGGAATGGCGTCAGCAGTACTCGCAGGAGTTTATCTCAGCCAGCAACGTTACCTTGAAGCTGAACCTCTGGAGAAAAGATTCTACGAAATATTCCGGCAAATGGGATACACTGTTCATGCCATTGGTCCATTATTCTGGTTAGGATATATCGCGTTCTTGAGAGGTAATTTTCAACAGGCAGTTGATAATTTTCAAGAAGTGATTGAGTTAGCCAGCGAGTTTCCCGCTATGGGTAATCGGATATCGAACGCTTATCTTATGATCGGTTGTGCGCATTACATCTGGAATAACCTGGGTAAGGCAGCTTACTTCCAGGAAAAGGCGATTGAGGTTTATCAATTGTCAGATGAATACGGCAGCCTGAATTTTGACTCAGTCTACCTTCACCTGGCAGTTACAAGAATGGCGATGGGAGAAATAGATAAGGCCATGGAAGCCATGGAGAAAGCCGACCAATTACTAAATTCCCAAGATTCAATACATCGGGCGCGTAATACCGCTTTCCATGCTGCGATTGCCCTATCCCAGGGGGATACCGATTCTGCTTCAAGGTGGATCGATGCCCTTATGGATTTGGTAGATTTTATTCCACTTGATGCACCAGCATCAACAATGCACCTTATCGATATACGGAAGGGTAAGGATGCTGCCAGGAAAGAACTTGATGATAAATATAATTTCTATCTGTCTCAGGACTGCAAAGCTGTCCTGGTAGGAATACGGATACGACAGGCCTTGATTTCAGACAAATACGAAGAAACCCTGGAGTGTCTATCCGACGCTCTGGCAATGGGAGAGAAAGAACAAAATATCAGACATTTCGTAGTTTTCGGTCAGGCGTTAGCTCCTCTACTGCGTCGGGCTATTTCAAAAGACTTAGAACCGGTGTACACCAGGAAACTCCTGGACATTATTGTAGAAGAAGAACACCAAAGAAAAACTCGACAATCAGAAATACTGCCCTCAATTTCAACTCAAGGGATCTTGAGTAAACGGGAAACCGAGGTTCTGCGACTGATCGCGGAAGGACTATCAAACCAGGAGATCGCAGACAGGTTGTTCATCACCCTCGGCACAGCCAAAACTCATGCCAGGCATGTCTTTGACAAGTTGGGTGTGAACGATCGTCGCCGGGCTATAGCCAAAGCCAGTGACCTAAACCTTATTTAGTCACTCGTCTATTAACGCTTCTTCCCCCCCTTTTTTATCAATTAACTAACCTGTACCTATACCCATAGAGACCCTTTTATTTATCAATCCTTTCCATACAAAAATCATCCTCCGAATATACCTTTTGGGTAGATGTTTCGATAACTCTTTGATGCGAATATTACGGCGTAAGTAGTTGTTATCAGAGAGGAAGCGGGTTGATGGAACAGGTTGACATTCTTCTTAGAGGACACATCGACAACAGCTGGTCGGACTGGTTTGGAGAAATAGCCATTGATCACACTGACGAAGGCAATACTCTTTTACACGGTCTGATTCGTGACCAGGCTGCCCTCAACGGGCTTTTATCTCAAATTTTTCACCTGGGCTTTCAGCTAGTATCTGTCACTTCGGAGAGAACGAATAGTACTTCTGGAGAAAAGGAGGATGAAATGTAATTAAAAAATAACCACAGGTGATAAATATATATATGAAAAAAGGAGTTATCATGAATAAGAAATTAATCAACGTTTTACTAGCCCTTTTGCTTGTTCTGAGTGTTTGTCTGTCAGTATCAGTTTCAGCATCGGCTGAATCCGGCAACAAGCCTGTTGCCTGGGTTAATTTCACGTGTAGTGGGAAAATCCCCTCACATCCTCAAGTACAAATCCTCGCCAAAAAGCTTGCGGATGGGAATACTGTCGGGCACGCCCGTTTCAGGTTTCTAGCATTTGATATTGAAATTAACTATGAAGTCGTAGGATCGCAGTTTTCTTCGGTAGGCGAAACACAAATTGCGGATATCCTGATGATTGACTCTTTTGGCGGGTACTGGTGCTGGCACATGGAGGATAATGGTGAACCCGGAGTATTAGTTGACAGGTTTACTGCATATGTTTATGGTTATGGGAAACCTTCCTCATTCCCGCCTGATACGGGATGGTCATCAGTATTGCCTGATCAACCAATAAAATCAAGCAATATCCAGGTACACATAACTGATGCCTATTATGAATAACTTAATGTATTGTTGATAAGCATTATTGAAAAACATATCTCTTAGGGGGAAGAAAGAAGTCTTCCCCCTTTCTTTTGTTCAGCGGATAGTAACTACTAAATGTCAAATCTAAAAATTGTACTGGATTCCCGCCTCCGCTGAGAATGATATCAGTGGTGCGGGAATGGTATTAGGGTGACAGAATGACAGTGGAAGAATGAGATTGATGGAATTGGAAAAGGGATTTTCGCTAAGTTCGCTGTTCTTATATAATACACGTATCCTATGAATAAAATGGAGAAGACAAATGATTAAAGAGCTGATAAAAATGAACAGGACCTGCAGGAGATTTTACCAGGACGTTCCGGTGGAGCGAAAAACCCTCGAGGAACTAGTTGACCTGGCGAGATGTTCAGCGTCAGCGGCGAACAACCAGCCGCTGAAGTATATCCTGGTTAACGATCCGGAAAAGAATGCCCTGATGTTCCCGCAGCTTGGATTTGCTGGCAGACTGACGGACTGGCCGGGCCCGGTAGAAGGGGAGAGACCGGCAGCTTACATTATCATCCTGCTAGACACGGAGATAAGCAAGAATCCTTGGTGCGACCACGGTATCGCTGCACAGAGTATTTTACTCGGCGCGCGGGAAAAAGGTCTGGGCGGATGCATGCACGGCGGAGTGAAGAAAGATGCGGTAATGGAGATATTCAACATCCCACCGCGTTACGAGATCCTGCTCGTAATCTCACTTGGCAAGCCGAAAGAGGAAGTGGTGCTGGAGGATGCCGCACCCGGAGGTGATATTGCCTACTACCGGGATGCCAATCAGGTTCACCACGTCCCTAAACGACCGCTCAACGAAATAATAGTAGGTTAAGAAACCTCGGTAAAAGTTCCCTCTCCCCACTGTGGGAGAGGGTCAGGGTGAGGGGGTTACGCGTGAATCGTTACTCTTCACCCTCACCTAACCTCTCCCGTCAAGGGAGAGGAATGTTCTGAGTACAAACCTGATACACTGGTTACATATCTGCTAAAAATATAGGTAACAGGTAGATTTCTGGATCCCGATTTTCATCTTGATGGATTGATAGAGATTGCGAGTCTACCTCAGGCGGACGATGCAATCTCCCGGTTCGAAAAAGTGATTGTTACGGGCTTCGCCCTCGCAACGACGCGGTACTTTATTTTCAGAGTTATTACACAAAGAGACTTCAGGCAATATGGCTGATTGTTGCCCCTCGTTGCATAATGTTCTCGGTTACTTCCGAAAGGTCGATTGCATCCTTCCTGAGATTTGCTCCCTGTTCCTGAAGCGTTTTTCTTAAGGTTGGAATATCCACCTGTGCCGGTGGGACACCCTGTTTCAGTGCAAGTGCGGCTGCTGTGCCGGCTGCCTGTCCCCAGTGCATGCAGGGCACCATTCCGCGGCAGGGCCCGGGTTCATGCGCCATGTAGGTCATGGAGATCGTCTGGCCGGCAACAAGAAGCCTTTCTACATTTTTCGGCAGCAGGCACCGGTAAGGTACTCCGAATATTGTCTGGAAATAGGCGTTTTCCTTAACCTGGCTGCGATATTTTGCATCGCCCTGGCTGCCGTCCGACGGATGCATTATCCAGCCTTCATCATCGGTTACCGGCACGTCCGGCCAGGTAATGGTTATCAGTGCGATATCGTCATCCGATGTCTTTCCCTCGTAGACATCATCACGTGTCAGAACGTACTCACCAACGATACGCCGGGAATCCTGCAGACCGATACTGTGCGCTACGTCCAGTAAATAACTCGATTCAAATCCGGGCACGGTCTTGAGGAATTTCATGAAGGTACGAATTCGCTTTCTTCCTTCAAGTTCAGCCTTGCATACGTCATCCGCGTCCCAGGAAAAACGCTTGAATACATGGATTATGTCGAAAAAGCAGATACCACGTTTTACTGCTTCAGGATTAACACCGCAGATGCCGAAACCTTCTCTACCCCACCCGGTCTGCCAGTCGGCTGGTAACAATCCTGTTTCCTTCGCTTTTTTCACGAACGATATCCATCCCCCCATGCCCTGGATGGATGCCATGTTTTCACCGTCGAATTCACCTGGCGGAACTCCAGAACCGAGATTGAAGTCATCAGGATGTTCTCTGGCATAAGCAGCAATCTTTTTATAGTCGACTCCACCTACCCGGAAAAGCATTACCATTGCCATCAGGTAGCCGCTTTTCGGAAGCGGAGCTATTGGTACCCCAGCCCTGGCGGCGATATCAGCGTCACCGGTGGCATCGATCACTACGTCTGCAAGTATGGCCTGCCTGCCTGATTTGTTCTCGATAATTACTCCCTTGATAGTTGCGTTTTCGAGTATCGCGTCGGTTACCAGCGTATTGGTGATAGTATCTATGCCGCATTCTTCCATCATGTCAAAAGCGACGTTTTTCCATTCTTCCGGGTCGATTGAAATGTGATAGTTAAGAGGGGCGATTCCTGTTTTCGCGGTCTGAGTTTTGTACCGGTCGAGGAGTTTTGCCGCGCCTATCGCATCTAGTCTTTCGGCAAATTCCTTTGAAAAACCTGTCAGTATATCGGTACCTCCACCGAACCAGACCTGGTATGAAGCAGTCGACTGGCCTCCCAGGAAAGGATTACGCTCGACGAGGAGCACTTTCACACCGTTTCTGGCGGCGGATACAGCAGCAGCCAGGCCGGCTGAACCGCTGCCGGCTACTAGAACTTCCGTTTTTTTATAAACTGGTATATTCCTGGCTTCTTCTCTTATATATTCGGTAGTATTTTGTGACATAGCAAACCTCCTCGGTTATCAAATGTGTATACAGCAGTGTAAACAGGTGATAAGGGCTTGTCAATCCGTTTCTGACAAGGTAAAGTAGATACGCTAAAATATAAGTAGATGATCCTTCATCCCGGTGCTAATATATGGTGTAGTTTAACCAGGGGGTGTAAATTATGGACATGTTCGAACGTCAGATAGAGGAACAGAGAGGTCAGCAGGCGCCGCTTGCTACCCGTATGAGACCGACGACCTTCAATGAATTTGTCGGTCAGGAGCATCTTATAGGCGAAGGACGCGTTTTAAGGAAGGCAATCGAAGCCGGGCGAATACCGTCTATCGTCCTGTGGGGTCCGCCGGGAAGCGGTAAGACAACGCTGGCTAATGTGATAGCCAACGTAACCGATTCCCATTTTACCATGGTAAGTGCGGTCAGTGCCGGCGTAGCAGAACTTCGTCGTGCTATCGAGCAGGCTATACAACGTCGTCGCAGTTCAGGACAGAATACAATTCTCTTTATCGATGAAATCCATCGATTCAACAAGACACAGCAGGATGCCATCCTTCCTTTTGTGGAAGACGGCACAGTAACGTTAATAGGGGCTACGACTGAAAATCCATCGTTCGAGGTTACCTCACCCCTCCTTTCTCGCGCCCAGGTACTTACTCTGAATCCCCTCCTTGAAGACGAAATTCGTGTCATCTTGATGCGGGCTTTAAGAGATCGACTGAAAGGTCTTGGCTCGATTAATGTAGTAATCGGACCTGAAGCGATCGACCACCTCATAGATATGGCGAAGGGCGATGCACGTGTAGCTTTGAACGCTCTTGAACTGGCGGTTATGAGTACGCCACCGGGTGAAGATGGTAAACGGAAAGTTCCCCTGGCCACAATCGAGGACGCTGTCCAGCATCCTGTTTTGCGGTATGATAAAGGCGGAGATCAGCACTATGACCTGATTTCGGCTCTGCATAAGTCGATGCGAGGTTCTGACCCGGATGCTTCCCTATACTGGCTGGGAAGAATGCTTGAAGCGGGAGAGGATCCTCTTTATGTAGCAAGGCGGATCATCCGGTTTGCTTCCGAGGATATCGGGATGGCAGATCCCCAGGCACTATTAATCGCGATGGCAGCTCAGCAGGCGGTCCATTTCATCGGTATGCCGGAAGGAAACCTGGCACTTGCCGAGGCTGTCGTGTATATGGCAACGGCACCAAAAAGTAATTCACTCTACGTGGCTTACAGTCGTGTGCAGGAAGAGATCAAGAAAGGGGCTCTCGAGGCGGTACCGATGCATTTACGCAATGCCGTAACCCCGCTGATGAAGCAAATGGGTTACGGTAAAGGATATAAATATGCCCATGACTATCAGGACAGCTTTGTTGAGCAGCAAAACCTGCCCGATTCTCTCCAGGGTACACAGTATTATTCGCCCAGCGAACAGGGTTACGAGAAACAGGTGGTGAATCGTCTTAAGGACTGGTGGCAATCAAAAATGAAACCCGGTCTCTCGATAAAACCACCTAAAACAGAAAGCGATAAAAAGGAATGAAGATAAAACAGGTAAGTATTCCATGCGTTGACATTACTCTCGAGGGTGAATGGATCTTTCCTGATGGTGAAGGACCTTTTCCGGGGGTGGTCGTTGCTCATCCGTTTCCTCCGATGGGTGGAACCATGCAAAACGGTGTGGTAACCGCTATCTGGCAGGCACTGGCGTCTGAAGGAATCGCAGCGTTACGGTTTAATTTCAGGGGAGTAGGGCAGAGTCAAGGCAGTTTCAATGAAGGTGTCGGGGAGAGAGACGATGTCAGGGCGGCGCTGGACGTTGCTTTCACCACGGAAGGTATGGATGTAAACCGAATTGGGCTGGCGGGATATTCATTCGGTGCCATGATGTCGGTGCCGGTTGCACTCCGTGACGAACGTGTAAAATGCCTTGCGGTAGTTTCAGCGCCGTTGTCCGAGGACAACTGGACAAAGCTGGACGAGTACCGGAAACCGCACCTCGTGGTGGTCGGTGAAAACGATGATATGGTGCCGATAGATCTTTTCCGAAGTCAGATGGAGAAAGAATCAGATTTTGGACATTACCATATCATTGTAGGCGGTGACCATGGCCTTTTCGGTCATGAGGAAGAGGTTGGTAAGGTGGTGGGGGAGTTTTTTGCTGCGAATATATAGTTAATCTGAATTCATTTATCTGTCTTCTTGGTATTTACATAACTCAGTAATCTTCATTTCAACCCATATTTCTCATGTCATTCCCGCGAAGGCGGGAATCCAGATAATTTCTGGTAAAGGTGAATTTCCGTACTATTTAGCTGATATCTTTCCTTCTCTCAAAACATATTTATCAACCCATCCCTCTTCCGTCTCCCTTTCCCTTGGTCTTGGTAAGAGAAGGGAGAGACTTACAAATAGGATCAGCTTCATTCAAAGATCGTGTATTGACGGCATGTAAAGGTTGCTGGAGTGGGCAAGGGTTCGAGGGAAGGAAGGGTTACTGCATTCCGGCGTTCGCTGGTATGGATTATTGGGATTGTAATGATTTCTACCTCATACGGATTGGTGCCTAGTCTCGTAATGACGAAAGGTTGAATTATATTTTTTCCTATTGACAAATTCCTTTATGTGTAATATATTTCATACATAATATACAAAATTTATTACATTATATAGTCGGAGGTTTTGTGATGTCTAATACGATACTAGCAATAATACCTTTAATAATTACGGCTATTTTGTATGTGTTGATATTTTCACGTAAAGAAGAAATCATCAGAGTGAAAAGAAGCTGGAGACAGTACGACTGGATTACCTTCTTTTGCTGTATATTCGGCGGAATTCTTTTTTCCTCTGCAATGCGATCGGCTGACTTTCAGTTTCCCGCTTTGATAATATCGTCCATTATTACGGTGTGTATTTTTATTTTCGTTATATATGCAGTTATACGCAGATCAAGAACGGGCAGACCGGTCATCCAGATGATGGGAGATGAGAGGACAGCAATGATACTGGCCAAGAGTGCCCGTAACGCCTTTTTTGTTACCTATCTTGTTCTGTTTATCAGGTTATGCATAACCGACGCGGGTGGACTCGATGAAAGCTGGATGCTTATTGTCCTCGGTAGTGGACTTCTGGCCTTGCTGCTGTCTTTACCTGTTTATGCTTACTGGAAATTATAGATTCAGGGATTACAGGTAATAGATTATGGCCGTAATCAAAACGAGAATAAAGGAGCTTAGAGCCAGGCATAACCTTACGCAGGATGAACTGGCAGATATGGTTGGCGTTACAAGACAGACGATGCTGCACCTTGAGAAAGGCAGGTATAATCCGTCGTTTATTCTTGCCTGGAGAGTAGCGAAAGCACTTCATTCCACCATCGCTGAGGTATTTTCAATCGTAGACGAATAGAAGGTGAAAATCATCTGACACGATCAGAGTATATTATTTCAGCTTCTCTAACAGGTTCGCCATGCTCATGCCGACAACGCGTTTTGCGAAGGGTTCGGTTCCTACCTTGATGTTGTGCTTTTCCAGGAGTGATGTATCTTCCTGCATCTGTTCGGCGGTCATTCCTTTTTCGATTGCTTCTTCGGCAGCGTCTATCCATGCCTGGACCATTTTACTCATTTCAGGAAGGTAATCCGGTTTACATATCTCACCGTGACCGGGTACCAGGTAGTCCGCGTCGTATTCCTGGTAGCGTTTCAACGATTCCAGCCATTCATACGGTACCGCCTGGTGGAGGAAAGGCTGTACACCGTAGACAACGTTGTCCGACGTGCAGACAACCTTTTCCTCGGGAATATAGATGGCAGTCTGGTAGGGTGTATGTCCCGGCAGATTGGTTAATTCGAAGGTATGATTCCCAAGGTGGAGGGTCAATTTCTGGGAAAAGGTGATGACCGGAGGTTTGTAGTAGAAACCATCTGGAATTGGTGTAGCGTCAGGCGTCATTTGTTTCATCTGCTGTCTGAGTTGGTCGGCGTCTGAAGCCAGTATTGCTTCTCTCACACCTTCATGCGCTACTACCTTACCATCGAAAAAGTAGTTACCGGTGAAATGGTCGCCATGAGGTTCCGAGTTTATGATATATTTCACCTCGCCGTGCTTCGCTATTTCGTCGCGCCACTGGATGGCGTCGTCCGGCGACTGGGGAGTATCGATCAATACAATCCCTTCGCTTGTTACCACAAAGGTATTGTTGCTGCCGCCGAATCCGGTTTCCACGTAAACGTTATCAGTTATCTTTTCCATCATCAATCTCCTTTCAGGGTACAAAGCTATCCAAGAATTCAAGAACTGCATCATATTATCATAAATAACGGGATACTTTTTCGCAAATATATTCTATATATTCCCCTCTTGTTCTCTCCCGTATCAAGTCACTCCATCATTTATTTTACATGACTTTAGTATCCGTCAATTCCATCCTAGCCTACGGGACAGGCTCTTTAAAAAAAAGAGAGAACGATAAAGTTGTCTCACGTATGGTGGAATAACAAAAGGAATCCCCCTTTGAAAAAGGGGGATTTAGGGGGATTTTTTATCCTGTGCAAATAGCAAAGACTCTCAGAAATTGCTTACACTTTCGTTTGAGAGCCGTACTTTTCTTTCTCTTCTTTAAACCACTGCACGTGTTCGACGAGCATTTCCCTGATAGGCAGTTTATACGGGCATCTTTCTTCACATTCACCGCATTCGGTGCATTCGGCTGCTTTCTCCATCGCGCCGTCCACCATACCTCCGAAGAATCTCTCCGGCGGCATTCTCTTAAAGAAACTCTTACTCGTCATCACCATCGATATAGGTATGCTTACCGTACACGGCTGGCAGTAATCGCAGCGACGGCAGAACCTGGTTCCGAGTTCATCGATAAGCTGTTGCATATAAGCTTTCTCGGCTTCGGTCATCTCCTGCGGGCCTTCGGCCAGTTTGACGATCTCTTCTATCTCTTCCACCTTCTCGATACCGACCAGTGGAACGATATCCGGAATTGTGAAGAGATATTTGAACGCGATAGTTGCGTTTTCCAGCATTCCTCCAGCCATCGGCTTCATTGCGATAAATCCCACGTCATGCTGCCTGCAGAGCGGTATCAAGTCGTCGATGGGTTCATTGACAATGAAGTTGAACGGGAACATAAGCGATTCGAACATATCTGTTGCGACCGCTTTCATGGCGATTTCCCTGGAGTGAGACGTGATAGCGATATGCCTGATTTTACCAGCTTTTTTGGCTTCTTCCGCTACCGAATATGGGCCGTCTTCGAGGACCAATTTCAGGTGTTCTTCTGAACTGACGCCGTGGAATTGATACAGGTCTATATAATCTGTCTGGAGTCTCTTAAGACTTAGTTCTAGGTGTTCTTCAGCTCCTTTACGGTTACGAGCGCCTGTTTTCGTGGCAATTATCAGGTTTTCACGCTGCCCCTTGACTGCCTTACCGATTCTTTCCTCGCTGGTAGTATAGCCATTAGCAGTATCGATAAAGTTGATACCGAGCTCAACACACCTTCGAACTACCTCAACGGCTCCGTCTTCAGTAAGTCTCTGGATAGGTATTCCTCCGAATCCCACTTTAGTTACCATCAATCCGGTTTTACCCAGTCTAATCTTCTCCAAAACCATCCTCCTATTTTCGAATCTCAAGAAACGCTTGATAAAACTTTTCCGGATCCTTCTCCAGTGAAAGCTTTTCCATGGGACACATTTCCTTACTGTTTGGTCTTTGAATGTAAGGTACGGTTTCCCCGAAGTGGTAGGTTACAGAGTATTTTTCCAGTGTCCCGACTGCGATCATACTCCCCAGGGGACTGTGGATCTCTGTACAACCGGCGAGGATGGACAACAACGCGGCTGCGTTACCTGTTACCCTGTCCATGATGACCACATTATCGGATCGGTCGGATGTTTCAAGGTATTCTACTAGCGGAAGAATTCCATCCTTTTCCGATGAAAACAACAACTTTTTGTCGTCGTATACCCTGAGGGTATCCTCGCTGGAAATAAATTCGTCGTATAGATAATTGTACATTTGAAAACAGCTCTTAATCGGCGAGTACCCGGTTACTTAGATTATAACGGGTATATAACGTAGTGTTCAAATTCACGAGAATGGGAGATAGCTGTTAATTTTCGTTATCTAACTGGCGCCACTTCCAGGTATCTTTTTCGTTGATAACATAACCCAGCCCGGGGAACGGGAAATGGAAAGCCATTACTATTGCATCGTCTGTTGCTGCCTTGCTGAAAATATCTCTTCGTGAAGTTTCTACCTGTGCAGGATCCAGATCCACCGCTGCACACCAACCAGGATACTCAAGGTGTATCGGATGAAGGACAGTATCTGAAAGACACAACAGTTGGGCATCTCTGGATTTTATACTAAGTGCCATATGCCCCGGCGTGTGCCCTGATACTGCGACCGTCTGGATTCCGGGAAAGATTTCCGTACCATAGTCCACCAGATCCACCTTATCTTTTATCGGAGGTAGGTTCTTGTTTGCATATCCGACGAGTATCCCCCGTGAATGCTCATCGATTTTCTGCACTGCTTCCGCTGAATTCCAGAAATCCCACTCGGCTTTACAGATTATATACCTGGCATTCGGAAAAATCAGTTTGCCCTCGCTATCAGTATTGCCACCGATATGGTCTGGGTGCCCGTGAGTGTGAATAATAATGTCGATATCGCCAACACCAATCCCTTCTTTTTCCAAATTTTCTGGGAGTTTCCCAGTTTCAGGACTCAAGTCACCGGCACCCGTATCTACCAGGATTAGTTGTTTGCCGGTATCTATCAGCAGACATATATAAGGACTCACCCATTCCGACCACGTTCCAGAATCCAGATTGAATTCATGGAGCACATTAGCAAGCTGGTTTTCAGGTGCGTTTGCGAAAAGAAAAATGGGAGGTGGAGGGAAGGTGGGAGGAGCATAGGTGTGGCTGCCGTCACTCACTGCGATGCACCGAAAATCTCCGATTTTAAATTGATATGTATCATTCATGATAACCTCCATATAGAAAATAAGGAGAAATCCTGAGTAGATAATAGAGTGTAATTCAGTAGCGAAGAGATGTCAAGACAAAGAGTCTGCAGGCAGATAATCCGTAGTCAATTAGGGCAACAGGGATAAACCGTAAAAGGAAAGAGATAATAAAAATGATTATATAACAATAATGGAGGGCATTGTTAGATGCCCTCCATCCCAGTCAATTCTCTCGAACTTAACTCACTTGCGGTGAAAACAACCGCAGTAGGCCTTCATTCTATAGAACCGGCCCTCAACTCACTCTAACGAGCTCAGTTCGAGTTCCGGCCGCCCTGCCTGAAGCAGGGCATTTAAAGTCAACTTGCCAGACTCCCAGTAACGCATGAAGTTTCATTGGACACCTCCCGAAGCAATTTCGAGTGGTACATGCGCTTCTTATTCTATTTTAGACAAATAATTGGACTGATGTCAAGTTTTACACATGATCGACACTGAATTTCGGGGATTTAAACAACGGTCAAAGCGTAAAAATATTTCCACAAAACTCGCATAATTATCACTTAGAATATATAATGTAGATAGACGGCATAAACAATTATTATAAAGCAGGTATTATAATGGTGAGTCAAATAGACAAGGTAATGGTATTTATTGATGGTAGCAACCTGTACCATTCTCTGAAAGGAAATTTTCAAAGGACTGACATAGATATCGGGAAATTCGTAAAGAAAATTGTCGAGAAGCGACGTCTGGTAAGAATCTATTACTACAATGCCAGCGTCGGTCGACGAGAAGAACCGGAACGCTACCGTGACCAGCAGGCATTTTTCGCAAGTGTAAGTGCCATTCCGTATTGTGAACTGCGTCTTGGCAGACTGGTATATCAAAACTGGCCGAATTCTCCGCCATATGAAAAGGGAGTAGACATTCAGTTAACCACAGACCTTCTGACTCACAGTTTCAAAAATAACTATGATATTGGTATTCTGGTTGCCGGTGACAGTGATTATGTAGGCGCTTTACAGGCTGTGAAAGATAACGGGAAAAATATAGAGGTTGCCCTGTTTGGTAAAGAAAAAACTTCTCGACCATTAAGAGAAGTAGCGGATAGAGTAATTACTATCGATAAGCGGTATCTTAGAGGTTGCTGGAAATAGTTAATATCTCTTTTCACCGGATGATCTAATCCGATTTCAATTCACCGATCACGAAAGCCACCGAATATTCCCTGGAATCAGAGAGACTGATTGCGAGTTCGTTTAAACCAATACTTTCGGCTTTTGCCCGTGCTTTTCCATACAAATTTACTACGGGCTTGCCGCTGGTTTCTGAAGCTATCTCTATTTCCCGCCAGCTTATACCCCTGGCGCCGGTTCCCAAAGCTTTCATCACCGCTTCTTTTCCGGCAAACCTGGAAGCCAGCCTTTCCGGTTTCCCATTGCATATCCGGAGTTCTATATCGGTGTATATCCTGTCCAGAAAACGCTTTCCCCAGCGTTTAACCATTTTCCTGATCCGTGCAATTTCTATTATATCGACACCATTGATGAGCATATTCAAGTTCCTTCTACGTCCTGATTAGACAGGTTATTTTATCACTTTTCAATCATTATTTAGTATAATACATGATTATTTCAGGTGAAGCTCAGGTTTTCTCTCATCCTCAACACCAAAGGGGGTGGGTTTTAAAGAACGACATTAGGTTTGGAGTAATAAGACCCCCGCCTCTATTATTTCATATTAAGTTTGCCGTAGTAGTTTTCCGATAATACCGTCATTGACTTTCAGTAGCACAAGGAATATAATTTCATTATGAAACAATTAGCATATGACAATAATATGCTTTTTAAGGAAGAACCATTGAGAGGGCAGATCCAACCTGCAGATTGCTCCGCGCGACTACTCGAGGTAGTACCATCGATCATGCGGCACATCCGTAAAGAGTTGCGCAGTCGCGCTATGCAGGGATTGACTGTCCCGCAATTTAGAGCACTTAACTATCTTCGGCGTCATCCGGATGCTTCGCTTTCCAGTGTTGCCGAACATCTCGGTCTCACTCCTCCTACCGTCTCAAAAATGATACAGAAGCTGGTTGAACAGGGGATAATTATTAGAAATTCAGCATCAGACAGGCGACAGGTGCGTCTTTCTCTGTCTGCGGCAGGGATTTCTGCTCTCACTCAAGCCAGAGAGGAAACACGCAAGCAACTTGCGGAGAATCTGAAGACACTATCTCAAGAGGAACTGAAACATCTATTATCAACCTTAGAAATACTGGAACACGTCTTTTCAAAGAACGGTACCAATGTCAACATATCTCAGACTCTATAAACTGGTATTTAAATATAAATTAAGATTCTGCTTAGCATTTACCAGTGTACTTGCATCAGGAGCATTTATGCTCGTCAGCCCGAAGCTGCTGGCCTGGGCTATCAATTACGGTATCGAGACAGAGCATGTCCAGAAATACCTTGTCCTGATAATAGCAGCTTCGGCAATATTTGGTGCTGCTGCTTTCCGGTCTATTGCCCAGTATGGCCAGCAGTATCTTGGCCAGTGGCTCGGGCAAAAAATTGCTTATGACCTGCGTAACTCGATATATTACAGGCTCCAACACCTTTCGTTCGCCTACCATGACAATCATCAGACCGGTCAGTTGATGTCACGGGCAACCCAGGATGTGGAAGCCGTCCAGATGTTCGTCCAGATGGGCGTCCTTCGGGCACTATTTTTCGTGCTTGTAGTTATCGGTTCGGTCATCCTGATGCTTGTTACCAACTGGCGTCTTGCACTGATAATACTACCGTTTCTCATGGTTGTTGGAATAGGTTCAGCTATCTTTTCGACCAAGCTCAGGGTGATATGGACCAGGGTGCAGAACGGCCTGGCTAGATTGACGACCGTTCTACAGGAAAACCTCTCCGGGGCAAGACTGGTCCGATCCTTCGGGCGTGAGGATACCGAGAAAGCCAAATTCAGGATAGAGGCTGAGGCTCTTTTCGATGATTCATATAAGTCTTCCCGTCTCCAGGCTATCTCCATGCCCACGATGGCGGGTATCTGGATGCTGGCAATGGCAGCAATCATATGGTTTGGCGGAAATGAAATTGCTTCTGGAAGACTCACCGCGGGTGATCTTGCCGGTTTTACCCTCTATCTGACACTCCTTCAGCAACCGGTGCGTGCAATGGGGATGGTGGTAAATTCTGTTTCACGCGCTTATTCAGCCGGTATACGCATTTTCGAAATTCTCGATGCAGAGTCGGCAGTCAAGGAAAAAGCCAGAGCGGAAGTACTGAAGGGTGTTACCGGTCATGTCATCTTCGATAAAGTATCATTTGGATACAATAACCTGACACCGGTCCTGAAAGAGATAGATATTAATGCCTTGCCCGGGCAGGTTATTGCACTGCTTGGACCGACCGGCAGCGGCAAGACAACCGTGGTCAATCTCCTGCCACGTTTCTACGATATCACGGCAGGACGGATAACGATCGATGGCAAAGATATACGGGACGTTACCTTATCGTCTTTGCGAAACTGTATGACCATAGTCCAGCAGGATGTATTTCTTTTCACCGGGACAGTACGGGACAATATCCGCTACGGCATGCCGGAAGCGTCACAGGAGCAGGTAGAGCAGGCGGCCAAAACCGCTTACATACACGACTATATAGAATCTCTCCCCGAGCAGTACGATACGTGGGTTGGTGAAAGAGGTTTGACTCTTTCGGGAGGCCAGAAACAGCGTATAGCCATTGCCCGGACACTTCTGTTAGATCCGGCCATTCTGATACTGGACGATTCCACCTCCAGCGTAGATACGGAAACTGAATACCAGATTCAGATGGCACTCCAGGAAGTAATGAAGGGCCGCACTACTTTTGTCATCGCCCAGCGTTTACGTACGGTTAAAATGGCTGACCAGATACTGGTCCTGAACCGGGGTGTCGTAGTGGAACGGGGTGTCCATGAGGAACTCCTTCAACAGAACGGTTTCTATCGAAATATCTATGACCTGGAGTTAAGAGACCAGGAAGAGGCACTCTACAAAGTAAAAGACAATCAACGGGAAGATATATTCGAGCCAGCTTCCTCAGAAACTGGAATGGTTCCTGATTAAGAGCTATTCCAGGTAGAGTAGAAATATAAAAATGGTCGAAATTGCGGAAAGGCCGTGTGAACTTAAAGTAACAGTTAGGAGACATCTGATTAACATCACCGAATATTGATCCAGGACATTCCTTTCCCTTGACGGGAGAGGTTAGGTGAGGGTGAAAAGTAACGATTTGCGTGCAGCTCCCTCACCCTAACCCTCTCCCGCGGTGGGGAGAGGGAATTTTTTCAGAGGTTTCTTAGAAGATAAGGGGGATTGCAGGTATGGCTTTCGGTGGATGGGGTGGCGGTGGTGGCGGCGGAGGAGGTGGCGGAGGAATGGGTGGAGGCGGTCTTCGCCGCGCCATGGACGGATGGTCCGACGACGCCCTCGGGAAAGCATATGACCACAAAGTGGTCGTAAGGCTGGCAAAATATGTCAAACCTTACAAATGGCGGGTAACAATTGCCATCATAGGCACTATCCTGTTTTCGGCGACTTCATATACGCAACCAGTTCTCATCGGCCAGGCGACCGATTATGCTTTGGCTGGGAATGTGAATGATCTTGTTCTCGTCAGCCTCGGCCTCGTGGGTCTTGCCGTTCTGGCCTGGGTCTCTTACTACGGCTATATGAGTACCACGGCATGGATGGGACATCGCATTCTACTGACGTTAAGGGAGGAAATGTTCTCGCACCTACAAAAACTGTCTCTCAGCTTCTTCGACCGTAACGAGGTCGGGAGGGTAATGTCCCGCGTACAAAATGACGTCACATCATTACAGGAATTACTGACGTCGGGATTTTTTACGATACTGGCAGATTTTCTCGGACTAGCGGTAGTACTCTTCTGGCTCTTCAAACTCGACTGGGTACTCGCACTCGGGACCATTTCAGTTCTGCCTTTCCTGATAATTGTTTTATGGATATGGCAGGAGAGAGCCAAAAAGGCGTTTATTCGTGTTCGCCAGGCTATCGCGGTAGTCAACTCAAACCTCCAGGAAAATATTTCGGGCGTCCGAGTCATTCAAAGTCTTAATCGGGAAAACGAAAACCAGCGCCGTTTCGACTCGGTTAACACGGATAACTTGAACGCCAATGTCGACGCTGCTCGACTCACAGCTATAGTGAACCCGGCTGTAGAAATTTCCGTGGCTGCCGCAATGGCAGTAGTAATCATACTGGGAGGTATCCGGGTTATGAACGGATTAACCACAGTCGGAGTTATCGTATCGTTTGCCCTGTATGTTCAACGATTTTTCGACCCGGTACGGGAACTGGTGATGCAGTATGCCCAACTCCAGCGTGCCATGGCCGGCGGTCAACGGGCATTCGAGGTGCTGGATACCCAACCGGAAATCGAGGATAAACCTGGTGCTTTACCAATACCTCCAATTAAGGGTGAAGTGACGTTCGAAGACGTCCGTTTCAGTTATATTCCTGGAATCCCGGTGCTTCGTAATATAAACCTGCATGTTTCACCGGGGCAGAATATCGCGCTTGTGGGACAGACAGGCAGTGGCAAGACGACCGTTACAGCATTGATAGCCCGGCTCTATGATGTCACCACCGGCAGCGTCAAGATAGACGGTATAGATGTCCGGGACGTCCAGAGGGTATCTATCAACAGACAGATGGGAGTAGTCCTGCAAGATCCGTTCCTTTTTTCTGGAACAGTAAAGGATAATCTACGGTATGGTCGTCCTGAGGTAACTGATGAAGAAATTATTGAGGGTGCCAAGGCTGTTGGTGCTCACGAATTCATTCTGCAGTTCGAAAATGGATATGATACCGTTCTGGTTGAACGCGGTCAAAATATATCACTCGGACAGCGACAACTTTTAAGTTTTGCCCGGGCGATTATAGCGAATCCCAAAATTCTTGTTCTGGATGAGGCAACGGCGAAGGTTGACAGCACTACGGAGGTCAGTATCCAGAGAGCATTAAAGAAACTTATGAAGGACAGGACTTCTTTCGTGATTGCCCACCGTCTGTCAACAATAAGAGGGGCGGATCGCATTATTGTATTACAGGACGGGAAAATCGTAGAAGACGGTACTCACGAAGAACTCGTATCGCGTAATGGTGTTTACAGTGGCCTCTACAAGATGACCTATGAGTCAGAACGATCTGGGAATGACGGAGAAAACGGGATAATATTTGCGGGATAGCTTTGAAGTATTTATTAAGCTTTCAGAATATCCTTTCGCCTTAATGCCCTCTCCAGTGATGGTTGCATCTTCATCTCGCGGAATTCCTTGATGGCGAAGTCGAGATGTTCGATGGCTTCGGCTTTTTCATCTGGATAGTGGTCGAGTAATAATTCAGCTAATTCAAGTCGAGAGAGAGCTAGATCAGGGCGGAAT
>DUFA01000141.1 GCA_011191975.1 Dehalococcoidia bacterium | reverse complement strand
GCAGGCGGTAAGTCTGCTCTGTGCCATGTTGGCGATACAGGTTGCATGTTTATATGTTGTCCTATGATAGACACATTATCGTCACCTATAAACGGTGGTCTACCAGTTACCATCTCATAGAGCATAGCACCAAGAGAGTATAAGTCGGCTTTACTCGTTACCTCTCCGGGCATTGCCTGTTCAGGTGGCATGTAGGAGACGGTACCCACCATCATGCCTTCCATGGTGAGACGGGACACGTCTGTCATAACGGCAAGCCCGAAGTCGCCTATCTTTGCCGTACCGTCATCGGCAAGCCAGACATTACCTGGTTTCAGGTCTCTATGGATAACTCCTTTTGAGTGAGCGAATATCAGTCCCTGGCAGACAGCTTTGGCGATGCTGATTGTCTGGTCGAGAGCGAGTTTATGGTCGGGTGCTTTCTCAATAAGGGCTTCGACGTCACCGCCACCCATAACTGGTTGGATAATGTAGGGTTGACCGTTTAGTTCGCCCATTTCGAATATAGACACTATATTGGGATTATCACCTAGTTTTCCTATTGCCTGTGCTTCACGGGTAACGCGTTTCCTGCCGTCTTCATCGAGGTTTTCAGTCTTGATAAGTGCGAAGGCTACATCCCTATCGAGTCGGGTATCGTGGACGAGGTAGACTTTTTTCTTACCGCCTTCACCGAGTTTCCTTATAACCTTGTAACGGTCGTTGACGAAGGAGGTGGGTTCTTCTTTGCTTGGTTGGGCAGGTTCCGCTTGTTGAAGTACTGGAGGGGCATTCCCAACTAGGGCACACCCACATTCTTCGCAAAATTCACTGTCTAGGGAGTTTGCATGACCACACCTCGGACAGATAAGTTCCGTCTTTAACGGCTGCCCACATTTTTTGCAGAACTTGGCGCCCTCGTTATTGTTAGTCTCGCAGTTTTGGCACTTCAACTCATTCACTCTCGCATTAATTGAGTGTGTATAGTCTATAAATAACGCTTAATGATGTCAAGCTAAGATACATAAATAAGAAAACAGGAGGTAACGAAAAAGTATGTTGTTGAGTGATGTATTAAATGTACCTTGTGTAGTGTGCTGAAGGATTCAGACTTTCCTGGCCAGGCTGATATGTATGGGTACTTCAAGGGGTATAGGTGTACCTTTATACAAGGATTTCATTTCTGCGAGGTGTTCTTCTTTGAATCTCTCAAGGTTGACAGGATTCAGAAGGGCTATACGCATTCCGACAAAGGTAAGGGTTATTTGTTCCCAATATTTACCAGGATCCGGATACTGGCAGTCTATATCTTCTGTAAATATCTCGATTTCTCCGAAGCCGGCCTCCTGGAGCAGTGCCTTGCATTTATCTGGTGTATCCGTTCTCTCAATGAAAAAAGGTACTGGTGGTGGTTGACCATCATACCGCGACAGACACTCACCGAGAGGTTTGAGAATAGGTTGCAGGAATCTCGAACCATAACTCGTGAAAGCTACAATCCCATCCGGTTTCAAGATCCGGTGCCACTCTCGGAGAGCTTTGGGAATATCATTAAACAACATAATAGACGATGCACACAGCACTGCATCGAAACTGTCATCATCAAAATCCAGTGCATCTGCTTCTCCCCGATGGTACTCTATATTCGAAAGACCTGCTTTTTCAGCCTTTTCCCTGGCGATATCCAGCCAGCTATTTTCAACATCAACACCGATGATTATGCCATTTACACCGATAGCCTTAGCTGCGGCCATGGTGGCCCAACCGGTGCCACAGGCTACATCGAGAACCCGCTGCTTCGGAGTTAGCTTTGCTTTTATTACCATTCTTTCGGCCACCTGTCGCGGGAATTCGAGTTTATCATATGCGGGAAAGTAGGTGTCGGGGAGAGAGGTTGATGGCGCTTTCCAGTCCTCCCAGTGTTTGTCGTTCATAGTGTTATACCCTACGCTTTCAATATTTCTTTTTGCCTGATAGCCCTCTCCAGTTACGGTTGCATCTTCATCTCGCGGAACTCTTTTATGGTGAAGTTAATCCTGTTTCTTCGCTTCCCCAAAAAGGTTTTCATTTAACATTTTCCGACCTAGCCGAGTGTCTAATCGTACAAATCAATCTCCTTTTCAGTCGGTTCAGGACTGGCTAGAAGGAAAGACTCTCTGGGCTCCCAGCCACCTTCTTTAGCTGACTGGAGCATCTCAGCTACTAACCGAGCGTCCTGCTGTGATTTATGAGCCTCCAGAGCTTGAATCTTAATATCGAAATATCCGGAAATATCAATTGTAGTTGTTATTTCATCATCCGGGCGAGTAGCCAATCTTTTAACACCTTCACTACCAATTTCAGCAAGCATACTTGCAGGGATTGTTACATAATACAGTTTACATGGTCCACTACCGGATTCTGTAAATTTCTCAAAGGCAGCCGTGGCTGCTCTACTGATGGCTATATGATCCGGATGACCGCTTATTCCGTCCGGTCCGAATGTAATCACAATCTCAGGGCAAACATCGCGCATTATTTTTAATATTCTGTCGGCGACTTCACTGGGATCAACTTTTCCTAAATCGCCATCGACATAGCCAAGG
This sequence comes from Dehalococcoidia bacterium, assembly GCA_011191975.1. Taxonomy (GTDB): domain Bacteria; phylum Chloroflexota; class Dehalococcoidia; order Dehalococcoidales; family UBA2162; genus MGML01. Next base: position 25,440 of record DUFA01000141.1, on the reverse strand, counting down.
AGATAAATGTTTCTTATGCCTATAACATTAGTAGCGGCACGTAGCTCAACCACTCTCGCCGTAGCTGTATCCACATCCGATGGCACATCCAGGCGGGTGCCTTTCTCTCCACCGGTCGCACAAATCAGGTCAACAGGTATCCCCCGACGAGTGTACTTGGCAGCAGTACCCGAAACCAAGGAACTTTCATCATCTGGATGAGCAAAGACCAGCAGTATAGATCCAGGTCTAGTTATCATCTTTAATGCTGCTATGGTACCTATACTTATATTTATTGTCAGTTTTACGATCGAGGTTAGGGCTGACAAACATACTCAACTAATTAAGCGATCTTTCGAACGGGCTAAATGAGTAATCAAGCAGTGTACCCATATCGGGTCCCATAATTGATACCAACCGCTGTAATCAGTTCCCGTTTATCGTCACCTTGACTGCTCCTTGCGGGCATATGCTTTCGCAAATTTTACAGCCAGTGCACAATGACATCTGGGCTGGAACTACTATCCAGTCACCTGCACCTTTCGTTGGTGTTCGTTGTTCACGGGGATAATTTAAAAATACTCCCTCCGGGCACTGCTGAAGACAAATGGTACATTCCGGTGGTCGAATACATTTCTCYTCATTAATCTCTATCYGTATCATCTTTATCACCAYTCRTTKGTYAGYGCWGGRATAGCRTTCCTGTCATGMAGGGTGATAGCGTTAGTAGGRCAWACCGARCGACAYGYRCCRCAACCAAAGCACWGGAACTGGTTWATRTAGCATTTCTYGACAGCGGGTGAATAACTGATGTCYCCRAAGTTACAGACCTTCATACATTCACGGCAGCCRTYACACTTCTCCCAGTCAATGGTGGCTACRTACTCYGCCTTGWAAAAAGAACCCTGRTAGTTAAAACGYGAACGAGCYCTTATRAGCCCACAGTACGTGGCGTCGCAGTTRCAGATAGCCTTAATGAARGGAGTYTGGGARAGTACGAGATGAACCAAWCCYTCRCGATCCATMTCACGGAARGCCTGYTTTGCYTCTTCYTTGGTKARAACTTCMAGATCATTTGAATARTCTGGGGACTCWAKAATTGNNGSYCYCANTTCTTKYGGTAWAACANTTAAGNCCRAARCAGWATCTGGCRTTATGGACRCCGCGAAGCTTCCGGCATGCGCAGGACAGTCTGACTATGCCGGTRCTSATATCWATSATTTGCTCMGCATCCTCYAGWGGRACAACCTGCCCCCASGCTATCTTTTTCTGCYGCTCYACTCCGGAYATYARCATATTCCTKACKGCAGMAAARTCRGCAGCAACCTGTTTATCAAATTCACTAGYYCTGTTWACAGYKTTCTCCTCCGGAKTCTCGWAAYYTTTCATCATCTGKTGCCATGTTTCRTCGCTTAGTATCTCYCGRTCATAGTTTTTRGCCTGAAGGTACCACTTCTTACCTTCACCGTGCTGTGTACAGAAATCRCACATCCTGACACCTCCTTWTAATAAWGSCCAWTGAYRTTATCNSYWAATARRAACKTAGTCTCYGTNANTTCTCCNCNTATCTAAKNCCCNSAACACMAANGATAGATTWTCAAWACTATTAYTGGMTACRATCATTGCCATCCATRCCCCTGAAGKAGACCACGAATRTAGGCTATTTGMCCTARATGTTGCTGAGTWTCGCGAACAATRACRTTAACACGCGATCCGACGGTCGGGARYAYTTGTGAMWATTCGTCATYGAATTCACGGTCGAGATCAGTMCTRTCAAGCTTATTTAACCAGTTCCGTAAATTATCCRYYRCTGCMCGGYAATAACCRATMAGCGTATCTTTRTCMGGAMTYTTAAACGCTGCTRCCTGCTCYGGAGTTTGACGRWYACCWSTATCATCGGGATCTGCCKGGCGGTCAAACTTACTMRACCATCCAKCTTTWATCCAAAGCTGYTCCTYWTYRGYAGARAYACTAATCCCTYTRTCWATRACYCGGCTTAAATGCCAGGTTATCCAGCCAATGCTGTTACTATCTGGTTTAGGCTGCCARTTCARGTCTTCTTGTGTCAGTCCATCAAGATAGCTTTCCAAACGGTCTAGCGAAATATCGAAATTCTGTACTATGAGGTCTTTCCATTCCATGCATCAACCTCCTTTTTTACTTTGTTTTACACTCGCTAAATTGTCCAGAAATTTCACTCTAAGCCACTTACAAACCATTTCCTTCAGTAACCAAGTATTTGATTAAGCTTTCAGAATATCCTTATGCCTGAGAGCTTTTTCAAGTGAAGGTTGCATATGCAGCACACGGAATTCATTAATAGCGAAGTTAAGGTGATCGATCGCTTCTTTCTTACTGTCTGGATAATTTTCGAGTAATAATTCAGCGATGTGAAAACGGGTAAAAGCGATCTCCGGTCTGAACCTTAATTTATGGGCTGTGTCAAGGGCTATTTGATAATACTCATTCGCTTCATCAGGTTTACCCAGGAGTCTGGCGGCGTCTCCCATATGACGGGCTGTACATGTAGCATTTTTCATCGTACCGACTACAGCAGTATTGGATATACGCTTTAAAAGTAATTCAGCCGCTCTGTGATTTTTGACCAATACTGCGGCTTCAATACAGCTGATGTCTTTCCAGGCTGGTATCTCATCCTCAGTGGAACCAAATCCAGGGCGCTCAATAACCTGGTGTTCTAAAATATCGTTTACCTCGTCATTACGTCCGAGGTATGCCAGAGGAAGAATTTCTTGTGGATGATCTGATACTAATTCAATCGCAGTCTGAAGCTCATCGTCAGTATGAGAGAGGTAAAGCCGTGACCTTAAAGCTAGTATATTCCCGGCAAAAAATGCTGCGATTTCAGGCCGTCCCATGTCGTTTGCATAGTGTTGAGTGTCCTGAATTAATCCGACTAATTCGTCTAATCGACCGTCTAGAAAAACGTAATATAAATTCACCCACATCGATAGCAACTTTATGTTTGTCTGACCGGTACGTTCTGCTATTTCACACGTTTCGCTGAATATTTCCTCTGATTTTTCTCTCTGACCAGACTCGAGAATTATGTTACCTGCAAAAAGTAAAGTCATACCAACCGTCGTGGTTTTTACTCCGGTACGCGGTTTTACCACAATCTCTTCGGCGAGTTTCAGCTGGTCTTCAGTATGCTGTGGGGCTCTGGCGTGCCATAAATAATTTTGACTGATTTCCCAGAACAGCTGCGGATCATCGAGTTGGCGTGCCAGGTTAAGTGCTTGCGTGAGAAAGCGAGCACCTTCTCTCTGCTGTTCAGTAACATATTTTACTAAACCCAGACACAAATCAGCTGAGGCACGGGTGACCGTATCTGGATCTGCGTATTTATCAGCACGCTCCGCCCACTCGGCTGCGACATCCGTGGCTAAAGAGACGCCAGCCTGGTGAAGCGATAATGCATCAATTGCCAGTTTACATGTATGTGCAGCCCTCTTTCGATCGTCACCTTCTACAGCAAGCGAGAAAGCTTCAGGCAGGATTATTTCATAGGCTCTTGTTGGCTCTCCTGCCAGAGATAGCGTCTCACCGAGTACCTGGAGTAAGTCACACCTTTTAATAGTATCATCAGGATTCAGGACCTCTTGTACTTTAAGAGCTTGCTCCAGAAGACGTACAGCTTCCCCGTAATCATAAACATCCATAGCACGTTGAGCTGCCATTTCACCATATTGAACGGCTTTACCAAGATCACTAAGATCTGGAGAATAAGAGAAGTGCTCGGCTAATTCCACCGCATGCTCTGTCAAACGTTTTGCATACACAATTTCGAGTGTCTGTGCTACATGTTGATGTAGTCGGATACGCCTGGGAGCAATGATCTCTTCATACAGTGTCTGTCGAAAGAAAGGATGGGCAAATCTGTATGTAATTGCTGCTCCTACCGCTGAACGCTCTTCAACAATAGCGGCTCCTTTTGCCTCTTCCAGGGCCTTATATACTTCGTCTTCAGTAATACCGGCTACCTTTTCCAGGACATCGAGCCTGAACTCCCTGCCGATAACAGCAGCTATTGACAGGATTTTATTACACTCCTCACTAAGATTAGTGAGTCTTTTACCTATCACATCTCTTAATCCCTCGGGTATATTCATCTCCAGTTTAGTTATTTCTGATGTTTTGAACTTACCATTGGGACTTTCCAGTAGTTTCTCCTCTGTTAAGTAGCGGACTACCTCCTGGACGAAGAGAGGATTACCTTCGGTCTGCCGGTGTATTGCTTCCGCTAATCCAATAGGAATATCTTCATGAGTAATGCTTATAAGCATCCGCCTGACTTCCTCAACGTTCAAACCTCGCAGTAGCACTCGTCCGAAAGATGAAACGCGTCTGAGTTCAGCCAGTGCCGCCGATAATGGATGGTTCCTGTCTACTTCTACATCACGATACGTACCAATAATCAAGACTCGTGCTCTAGCAAGATTACGGGAAACATACGACAGCATCTCGAGGGTACCTTTATCAGCATCATGTAGGTCTTCGAGTATGACCAACATTGGTTTAACAACAGCAGCGTTAGTCAGGAAAGAAGTCACAGCCTGCATCAGGCGGTAACGATCCTCTTCTGGATTCTGGGATTCTCTGGGTTTTACATGTAGTTTTTCTCTGATTTCGGAGACTATCCTGGCAACGTCAGAAACTCCTGATCCCATCTCTTTCTTTAAATTTTCAGGATCTCTATCTAAAACATATGACCGCATCGCTTCGACAAAGGCAAGATAGGGTAGTGATAAGGATCCTTCCTCGTAGCAATGACCCCATAGAGTCATGCCACCTCTCAAGGTAACGAAGGTAGCAAGTTGCTCACAGACTGACGTCTTACCGATACCAGGTTCGCCAACTACCATTATCAAAGCGCCCTGACCTGACATTGCACCAACAAATGAATTTTGTAACTGTTTTAGTTCGTTTTCTCTGCCGACGAATATCCTTCGATAGATCGGATTTTCTGTTGGCACCTGCTGGTCAACCACTGATTCCTTAATATCACCTTTGTCTATTGATTCGATGGCCTGCAGGACATCACTTGCTGAATTTGGCCTTTTCTGAGGATCCTTCTCAAGGAGTAGCATGATAAGCGATTGGAACGCAGGTGGAAGATCAGCCCTGTGCCAGCTAGGTAAGATTGGCTGTGTATTAAGATGTCCCCCGATTATTGCATACATATCATCACCGACAAAAGGCGGTCTACCGGTTACCATTTCATAAAGCATTGCTCCAAGAGAATAGAGGTCAGCTTTGTATGTTACCTCCCCGGGTACAGCCTGTTCGGGAGACATGTAGGAGTATGTCCCGACCATTAAACCTTCCTGAGTTAACCGGGAAACATCAGTCATCATGGCTAAACCGAAGTCGCCTATCTTGGCTGTTCCATCTTCAGCCAACCAGATATTACCCGGCTTGATGTCCCGGTGGATGACACCTTTTGAGTGGGCAAACTCTAATCCTTTACAGACGCATTTTGCTATATTTATGACCTGGTCGAGTGGTAGTTTATGATCCTGTGCCTTCTCTATAAGACCTTCGACGTCACCGCCACTCATATTAGGCATGACAATGTAAGGTTGACCATTAATTTCATCCATTTCGAAGATTGACATGATATTGGGATGGTCACCTAGTTTGCCCATCGCCTGGGCTTCACGAACTATACGTTTACGGGCGTCTTCGGTAAGATTCTCGGTCTTGATAAGTGCAAAGGCTACGTCCCTATCGAGACGAGTATCGTGAACCAGATACGCTTTCTTCTTTCCTCCTTCACCCAGTTTTCTGATCACCCGGTACCGGTCATTAATGAAGGAGGTGGGTTCGGTGGTGGCGGGAGTGGATTCTTTAATAGTAGGCGTGGTAGTTAATTTAGTGAGAAGTTGACCACATTCGCCGCAGTAATCTTCTCCAGGTTCATTAATTGTCTGGCAAGAGGGACACACTATTTGTAGTTGCTTGCCACATTTCGAACAAAATTTTCGTCCTTCACGATTCTCTCTGTCACAATATGGGCATTTCAACTCATTCACACCTGTTCGAGATGAGTGTGTATAGTCTATCGTTAGTTCATGAGCATGTCAAGAGAACTAATGTAACCAAGGATATATTATTATAAAGTTGCCTAGTAAGTATAAACAACAACCTATTAGGACGTGTCGTATAAACTAGTAATAGGAATTATTAAAGGGTACGAACGAAATACTTGATCATTACCTGGGAATCATCTGATTTGTTGATACTGAACAGTGATTTCAACAGCTTTTCGAAGTCTAGTCGCGGGTGAAGGAAATTAGGTCTTCCCAGGAATGTCTCCAGTCTCTGCATATCAGTGGCGTGAGGATGATCTGGATTGGGTATGTCGATTACTGCTTTCGCATCTGGTTTCAAGACCCGATGTAACTCTTGAAGGGCCAATGAGAGGTAATCGAGTGTGCAGTATTCAAGTACTCCGATTACTGCGGCAATATCGAAGAAGCTGTTTTCAAAGAGCAGGCTGGATATATCAGCGACATAAAGTCCGCCTATAAGGATGTTATTTGCCTCGGCGTAGTTTTTCATCGTGTCAATGAGAGCCGGGCTGATATCAACTCCATAATAAGTTGACGGCCATTCACCAAGGTTATAGTTGGCAAGATTAGCCGAACACCCGGCATCGAGGAATTTCATACCTTTTTCAGGAGAAAGGTATTCCCTGATATCGGCGGCAGCGCTGTTTATATTTGTTGCAGAGTGTATTGACTGAAAAAAATCAGTGTTCCTGATGTCATCAGGAACACTCTCCATCGGATTTATTCCTTTGCGGAATTGCTCTACCGTCAGGTCATACGCTCCGCGAATTTTTTCTAGCTGGTCGTCCATAGAATCGTTAGGCTTGAGCTATCTGCCAGGATTTGCCTTCGGTACTGATAGCCGGCGCGATCACCATTTCAGCCTTATGCATCTCCCGGATGTTTGCGGCTCCGCAGAGTCCCATTGCGTTTCTTAGTGCGCCGATAAGATTATGGCTGCCATCGGTAACAGAAGAAGGTCCGAACAGTATCTGTTCCAGAGTTCCGGTAGTACCGATCTTAATTCGGGTTCCCCTGGGAAGTGCCGCATGGGGTGCTGCCATCCCCCAGTTATAGCCGAGTCCGGGTGATTCCTTAGCCTGGGCAAAGAGTGCGCCTATCATTACTGCATCGGCTCCAGCGGCGATCGCTTTGCAGAGGTCGCCACCTTTACGAATACCACCATCGGCAACAATCGGCACGTATCGTCCGGATTCTTTCTGGTATTGGTCTCTGGCTGCAGCACAATCAATCACGGCAGTTATCTGGGGAACTCCGATACCAAGGACCTCTCTTGTGGTGCATTCGGCTCCCGGTCCCACTCCGACCAGTACTGCTGCTATTCCGGTTCTCATCAATTCAAGACAGGCGCTGTAACTTACACAGTTTCCGACAACTACAGGAACCGGTACGGATTCAACCAGTTCCTGGAAAATGAGTCCCCTGACGCTTTTGGAGATATGACGGGCGGACGTAACCGTGGACATTACCGTAAGGATATCTAAACCAGCTTCAACAGCTATCGGTGCGAAACGCTTTGTGTTGGCGGGAAGCACTGCCACAGCAGCTGTGCCCCCGTTTTTTTTGATTTCCTCTATACGCTGTCCAATCAGATTTTCTTTAATAGGCTCCGAGTAAATCCTCTGTAGAGTTCGTGTAGCTTCCTGTTGGGGTACTTCAGCGAGTTCAGCCAGCACTTCAGCAGGCTTTTCATAGCGTGTCTGGATTCCTTCAAGGTGGAGTATCCCCAGTCCACCCATTTTACTCATTAAAGCAGCGAAGGTTACGTCTACAATTGCATCCATGGATGCAGTCAGGACTGGAATCTCGAGGGTATGGTTTCCAATTTGAAAATCGATGTTGGTTTGTTCAGGATTGATGGTTACGTCACCGGGGACAATTGCGACTTCGTCGAAGCCGTAGGAACGTCGGAGTTCCTTACGCCTGGGAGTGGTCATGTTCTTCACCCCTTTATTTGAAAATATACCAGAATTCGGGATGTAAATCAAGAAAATAGGGGAGTATTTAGCTATACTAAAGGTACCGATAAGTAAATTCAGTATGATTACGACATTACCTCTGATAGCTGCTTTACGAACGCTCTCTTCATGAAACATGTATGAAGTTAAAGTCTGAGTATCAGTCTCAAAATCTGGACAGTCGTAATCTCGTAGACTATAATATCGAAAGTTCATCACGTGTAAAAGATCACTGTTTGCGACTTAAATAACCAGTTGGAGATTAAGCTGATGTCTACCCTCTATGTTGTAGCAACCCCGATTGGAAACCTGGAAGATATTTCGTTACGTGCTCTCCGTATATTAAGAGAAGTAAAGCTTATTGCTGCGGAAGATACCCGGAAAACAAAACGACTTCTTAACGCCTATAATATAAAAACCCCGATGACCAGTTATTATGAGCATAATAAACTGATTAAACTGGACTATATCCTGGAATGTCTTGGAGAGGGCGATGTTGCGCTTGTATCAGAAGCCGGAACACCCGGTATATCGGATCCCGGATATGAACTTATAAAAACTGCAAAAGAAAGAAATATCCCGGTGGTGCCGGTTCCCGGTGCTTCAGCAGTAATTTCTGCCTTAAGTGTATCCGGATTACCCCTGGACAGGTTTACGTACCTGGGCTTTCTACCACGTAAAGTAAACGAAAGGAAGAAAATACTAAACTCAGTAAAGAGTGATCCTGGTACAGGGATAATCCTTGAGGCACCGCATCGGCTGGCAGCTACCTTAAAGAGTATCCTTGAAACTCTCGGAGATAGGAAAATAGCTGTGTGTCGCGAGTTAACCAAGATGCACGAAGAAGTGTTCACAGGTACAATTAGTGAAGCGATCGATCACTTTACCGAACCAAGGGGTGAGTTTACCCTGGTAATCGAGGGCGAGATTGAAAAAACAGAACCTCAAGTAACGGAAGATATCGAAGGCCAGTTACATACTATGCGTGAATCCGGCATACCTGCCCGGGAAGCAATTGCAAAAGTATCAAAGGAAACGGGAATTTCACGAAAAGTCTTATATCGAACGTGGCTTAAAAAGAAACCGATTTAAGGTATAATGATTCAGGAGGAAGTTTAAGATGAGAAGAGGAAACATATCATTAGGCGATATTCAGTGCAAAGAATGTATGAAAACAGTCCCTCATTCTGAGCGATACCTGGCGATAGACGAGGAAGACGGAGTTGAAGTAGAAGAAGGAGGAACAACTGTTTATTACTGCGTGGAGTGCGCACTAAAGAAGGGTTTAGCATATTATAAAGAAGAGAAGGACGAACGAATACTGACTTTCTTCCCTGATTCAGAAATCTAGCGAATCTGGTTAAAAATATCAAATTGCAGGATGTTAGTGAATGAGTGAGAGAATTTTTATAGGTGTCGGATGGCCGTACGCGAATGGACCGCTGCATCTCGGTCATATAGCCGGAGCGTATTTACCGGCGGATATCTTTGCTAGGTACCACCGGATGAAAGGGAATGAGGTACTGATGGTTTCCGGTTCGGACCAGCACGGCACTCCGATAACAATCAAGGCTGATCAGGAAGGTAAAACACCGGATGAGATTACCCGAAGATACCATAATAGCTTCCTTGAGTCATGGGAGAACCTGGGAATCTCTTGGGATATATACACTTCTACCGGCACTACCAACCATGCCGAGGTGACTCACGACATGTTCCTGACACTGCAGAAAAACGGATATATATTTAAATCGAGTATGTCACAGCCGTATTGTCATGACTGCGGGCGTTTCCTGCCTGACAGATATGTCGAAGGAACCTGTCCGTATTGTGACGACACAGGTGCTCGTGGTGACCAGTGTGACCGGTGCGGTAAACCCCTAAATGCCGCTGAGCTTAACCTGCCCCGCTGTGCCCATTGCGGGACTCCTCCTGAGTTTAGAGAAACAGAGCACTTCTTTATGAAGTTAAGCGCCTTCCAGGAAAGACTTACGGAATGGGTAGAGAAACAGAGTCACTGGCGACCCAACGTACGAAATTTTACTCTGGGTTTTCTCAGGGAGGGCTTGAACGACCGGGCAATTACCCGTGATATCGACTGGGGAATAACGATTCCGGTAGAAGGCTTTGAAGACAAGCGTATTTACGTCTGGTTCGAAGCGGTGATCGGATATCTCTCGGCAAGTAAGGAATGGGCTAGGACCTGGGGAGAGCCAGAAAAGTGGCGTGATTTCTGGCAGGGAGAAGCGAAAGCGTATTATTTCATTGGTAAAGATAACACCGTTTTTCATACCATGAACTGGCCGGCGATGCTGATGGGATATGAAGGACTGAATCTTCCTTATGACGTACCGGCGAATGAGTTTCTAACTATTGAAAGTAAGAAAGGATCGAAGAGTCGTAACTGGGCGGTTTGGCTCAATGATTTCCTTGAGAGATATGATCCTGATCCTCTACGTTACCTGTTGTCTATAAATATGCCGGAAACGAGTGATACCGATTTTACCTGGGCCGAGTTTATCAGGAAAAATAACGATGAACTGGTAGCAACATACGGTAATCTGGTCAATCGAGTACTTACCTTCACTTATAAAAACTACGACGGACGAGTTCCCACCCATGTAGATATGGGTGCTGAGAATGGGAAAATACCACTCGATGAGAAAGATAACGAACTGATAAACAAATCCGTGTCAATAATGAACGATGTCCTGGGTAATGACGGATATCTCTCACGTTGCCGGTTCAAACAGGCGATTGCGACTGTGATGAGTCTAGCGCATGAGGCGAACAGATACCTGGATGAGAAGGAGCCCTGGAAAGTGGTCAAGGAGAACAGGGAAAAGGCGGCTGTGTCTTTATATGTCACTCTGGCAGTGATAATCCGACTCAAAACCATGATGTATCCGTTCTTGCCTTTCACTTCCCAGAAATTACACGAGTACCTGGGGTATGAACGACAAATCGAGGAGTACGGTATTCACTCGGAAATGCCTGTACCGGGTCAGTTACTTCAGGCACCCAAACCGCTTTTCACCAAGCTTGATCCGGAAAGTGCTAAAGAAGAACTAGCTAAACTGGGACAGACTCGGGATGCCTAATATTAACTGCATCCCATTTCCCCTATCATACAGGAAGGGAGAAGCGTGGAACTAAGCGAGATATTTGCCCCGGTAGAAAACGACCTGGTAAAGGTTAAAGAAGCACTGCATTCAATCAGCAAAGTGGATTTTTCTCACCTTGCAGAATTGGTGAATTACAGCCTGAAGAACACAGGAAAGATGATCAGACCGGCTCTCACTTTGCTCGCAGGTAAGTTTTACAACTATAATCTGGATCTTCTCCTTAATATGGCGACGTCTGTTGAGGTTATGCATACGGCAACGCTTGTACATGATGACGCGATAGACCATTCGGCAATGCGTCGAGGTAGGGCGACTGTATACAGGTTATGGGGTGATGAGCAGGCAGTTCTGCTTGGTGATTACCTGTTTGCTGAAGCCGGAGGATTATGCGCGGCTACAGAAAACCTGCGAGTTATCAGACAATTCTCAGCTACCTTAAAAACAATATCGAGTGGAGAGATAGACCAGGCATACAATTCCTTCAATCCAGGACAGTCCAGAGATAAATATTTCAGCAGGATTGCTAAAAAGACGGCAGCCTTGTTTTCCCTCTCCACTGAATCTGGTGCGGTATTAAGCGATGCTCCAGAAGAATCTATACAAATACTGGTTGATTATGGTTATAATCTTGGAGTGGCTTTCCAGGTCGTGGATGACATACTGGATTTCACCAGCACTGAAGACGAACTTGGCAAACCGGTAGGGTCCGACCTGACTCAGGGTACTATTACCCTGCCATCTCTGATGATAATGGAAAAATATCCGGAAGATAACCCTATCGTAAAGTTATTTGCGAATAAAGGCGGACAGGCGGAAATCGATATGGCTATAGAAATCGTCAAGAACTCCACTATTATCGACGAGTGTTATGAAATTGCGGAAGACTATTGTCAGAAAGCATGCCGTGATATCAAGAAATTACCTGATTGCGAGACGCGTACCTGCCTTGAAGAACTGGCACATTACATGACAATCAGGAAAAAGTAATCAGTCGCTACCTGATTTAGTGCTCCCGTTCATATAGGTTTCTACCTTGGTGGTCGGGAGTTTTTCTTTAAAGAGGTCTACGGCATGCTGGCAGGCAGCGAAGGCTTCGCTCCTGTGAGCAGACGAGATGGCGATAACAAGGTTGATATCTCCAACGTTGAGTTTACCAATCCTGTGGTAAATGGATACCGCGTTCAGTTCCCAGTTTTGCTTGAGTTCATCGGCTATCCTGCGTAATCCGTCTTCAGCGGTACCATCAGGATCACCATATTCTACAGATGCAACTTGTTTTCCGTAGGATGTATCTCGGATTAGACCTACGTATGACAGAGCACATCCGCTACTGTGAGTCTTTACTTCGCTGATTATTCTTTCAGGTGACAGAGGTTTATCTGTAATTTTTATCATAATGCACTATCCATCTGCTGGTATGAAAGGTAAACACAAGATATTCGCCTGAAGAAATTCTACGGTGAATCGGGTAATGGTGGAGTTTGCTTTGGCAAAGGATCCGGAATTATCGAGGCCTTTTTCGTTTTGCCTTTAGTTTTTGATTGTTCGGGCGTATCTTCGACTGCGGCGACTTTCTTTAATTTCTTCTTGCTTTCCTTACCTGTGAGTGAAGTAAATAACTCATCGAGTTCGTCACCTTCGAGCGTTTCTTTTTCCATCAAAGTAGTGGCGATGGTTACGAGTTTGTCTTTATTCTCGGAGAGTATTTTCTTGGCCGTAGAATACCCTTCTTCAATGAGTTTGTTTACTTCTCGATCTATCTCAAGGGCGAATCTCTCAGAGTAATCTCGCTGCTCGGAAATCTCTCTTCCAAGGAATACCAGCTCCTGTTTATCACCGAAAGTGCGTGGGCCTAGTTTATCACTCATACCGAGGTCTATGACCATTCGGCGCGCCCACATTGTTGCCTGTTTGATATCGGAGTGCGGCCCGGATGTTCTTTCGTTGAAAATCAGGTCTTCGGCAGCATGACCTGCCAGGAGGAAGGCTAGCATATCCTTGAGAAGCGAACGAGTATATATAGTTCTGTCCTCCTCAAGTATCTTGGTATAACCCCCAGCTAAACCGCGAGGAATAATTGTTATCTTACGTACTGGTTCGATATTAGGAAGTGTGTGTCCTACGAACGCATGTCCTGCTTCATGGTAGGCAGTGATCTCTTTTTCTTTCGGGCTGATACGCCGGCTCTTTCTCTCAGGTCCGAGCTGTACCTTATCAATAGATTCCTCCAGTTCTTCCATGCTGATGACTTTCTTGCCATTCCTGGCGGCAAGTATCGCCGCTTCGTTGATCAGGTTGGCAAGGTCGGCTCCGCTGAATCCGGCAGTCTGTTTCGCCAGCACTTCAAGGTTAACGTCTTTATCCATCGGTTTATCTTTCGAGTGAACTCTGAGGATGGCTTCACGACCTGAAATGTCGGGGATGTTAAGAATAACTCGCCGGTCGAACCTGCCTGGACGCAGAAGCGCTGGATCGAGAATATCGGGTCGGTTGGTTGCCGCTAAAACGATTACGCTGGCATTTGTATCGAAGCCGTCCATTTCTGTAAGTATTTGATTCAGAGTCTGCTCACGTTCGTCATGACTGCCGCCGAGTCCTGCTCCACGCTGCCGTCCTACAGCGTCAATTTCATCGACAAAAATAATGCATGGCGTATGGCGTTTAGCCTGGTCGAACAGGTCACGCACTCTCGACGCACCGACTCCGACGAACATCTCAACGAACTCACTTCCGCTTATGGAGAAGAAGGGGACTCCTGCTTCTCCCGCAACGGCACGAGCCATGAGAGTCTTTCCAGTGCCGGGAGGCCCTACCAGGAGAACACCCTTCGGGATACGGGCACCGAGGCTCTGGAATTTCTCTCGCGCTTTTAGGAATTCCACGACTTCAGTAAGTTCCTGCTTGGCTTCATCTTCACCAGCAACGTCATCGAATGTTGCAGTTGGTTTATCCATGGTAAGTAACCTGGCACGACTCCTGCCGAAGCTCATTGCCTGGTTATTAGCTCCACGAGCGCGGAAAAAGATATACATGATGAACGCGCCAAACAGGATAAAAGGTAACAGTCCTATCAGCCAGTTACCCCAATCTATACCACCGGACTTGATTTCATATTCGACGTCTTTGCTTAGTCCGAGTTCAGTTAGTTCCTTGTAATCAAGGACGCCTATGTTCGTTTTTACTACCGTACCATCGGTTTTGGTCACCGTAAGCCATGGACCTTCTTCGAGAATAGTATCAATCTGGTTACTGTTGGACATGGCGATGACTTCACTCAACGGAAGTTCGGCTGGTTTTTGAGGGGTAGAAAGTAGTAGAGTCGCTACAGAAACTGCTCCTACAAGGATAACAATATATAATAATCCGCTTCGTTTCCAGTTAAATCCCATTTCTTCACCTTATGTAAGTTCGCCTGAGAACCTAGCTTATTATACCAGATATATCGGTATATAGGGAAACCGGACATACAGCTATATAAACGTAACCATAAAGCTCGTTATACGTTGCTATAGTACTCTTGCATAAGCAGGGCATCGTATTCAAGGTTGGGGCTTTCACAAATAAGGAGTCCGTTGACATCGTAATCTTTTAAAGCATGCAGCAATGCTTTATAGTTGAAATCTGACTCTTCAAGATCGAGATGCTTGAGTTCGCCTTTGGGGCCGTACTTGATGCCCGAACAGTGGATATGCATATCTTCAAGGGCTGACCTTCCCAGTTCCGATTCTATCCTGCTTAGAACATCAACGAATTCCTCATAGGTATTCTTATCACCCTTTAGAGCGTGATTATGAGCGAAGTCTATACATGGTGCAGTACCATCAAGTTCGGAGCATAGTCTGATAACTTCATCTACGGTACCAAACTGGCTTCCTTTCCCCATTACTTCCGGTCGGATGGTTATTTTCATGCCTTCTTGTTTTATCATCTCCAAGGTGTCGTTCAGGTTCCGTATGATATTCGGATAGGCGGTTTCGGGCGGATCTCCCATAAAGAATGCGGTATGAATAACCACGCTCCGTGCTCCACATATAGATGCTATTCTCGCCGAATGGAGGATTCTCTCTTTACTAGCGATGATTTTCTCCGGTTCCTTTGCATTCAGGTTGATGTAGTAAGGAGCATGGACTGATAGTTTTACATTATGTTCGGAAGCTGTCTTGGCAACTTCAACCGCTACATTTTCTTTCATCTGGACTCCCTTGACAAACTCAATCTCCATACAATCCAACCCAAGTTCAGCGATACGCTCGACGGCGCTCATCGTCGATCCTTCGGGAGTACTGTGAGGTTTACCAGCTGTTCCGAATAGTAGTCTTGCCATACTAACGTCCTCTAATTAATTCTTGAATGAAAATGGGTATTCAATATTTACATGTATTTAATATCACAATCAAGTGTTTTTATGGTTTTTTGTTCCAATATTATGGAACGGTATGGTAAAATAATTTACATAGTTAATTATTTTATTTATGAAATATTCATATAATAAAATGATGTTATGGAGGGGGAATAAATGGACAAAGATATTCTGGACAGTGTTGCCTTCGATCTGTTCTCAACCCTGCCGCTAATCCATAGAAGCATCAGCAGAAAGTTGATAAAAACGGTAGTAACGAGTTTCAAGGAGGATATCGCTCCCCCGCATTTTCAGATAATGAAATTGCTTGAAGAAGTCGGGACGTTGCATGTCGCTGAGATCGGTGAACGACTTCAGATAGCAAGACCCCAGATGACGCATCTTATAGACCGACTGGTTGAACTCGATATCGTCGAGAGGGAAACCAATGAGGAAGATCGCAGAATGCTGAATATCAAGCTAAAAAATAAAGGAAAGACAATCATTAAGGAACGCGACAAGCAGGTGATAAACGCGACAAGGGAAGTACTTTCCCGTCTTACCGATGACGAATTGGAACAACTTTCCATGTCTCTGAACAATATTAAAGAAATATTTTCAAAACTGGACTAGATATATTCCGGTCGTATTTGATCTGGCATTGGATACGGCTGACAGGAAGGATAATTACTTTATGATCGACGAACGACAACAAATGCTTGCAAGTGGGAGTGTAGGCAAGGTGCTGTGGAAAATGTCCTACCCTGCTGCCATCGGCGCGGCGGTAATGGCTCTTTACAATGTAGTGGACACGATATTCATCGGACAGATAGTCGGCCCCCTGGGCATCGCCGGACTGACTGTGGTTTTTCCACTTCAGATTCTGGGGATGGGTTTAGGGATGATGATAGGCATGGGAGCCTCATCGATAATTTCGAGATCGTTGGGAGCCGGCGACTACAAGAAATCTGAAAGAACACTCGGTAATGCAATTTTGTACTCAGTAGCCATCGGTCTGGTCATAGCCGTAGCAGGTCTTTCTGCTTCAACTTTCTGGTTAAGACTGGCAGGAGCATCGGATGCCATTCTCCCTTATGCTAAATCGTATTTCGATATTATAATGGCGGGAATGATTTTCCGGATTGCCGGAATGGGATTGAGTAATCTTATCAGGTCGGAAGGCAATGCTCGGTATGCGATGCTGTGCATGGTAGTATCGTTCGCGATGAACATAGTCCTCGATGCGGTATTCGTATTATGGTTGAACATGGGAATCCAGGGAGCCGCAATAGCGACCGTTATTTCCGAATTCCTTACCACCGGACTGGTAATACGTTACTACCTTTCAGGTAATTCGACACTGAAAATACACGTGAAGAATTATCTCCCTGATTGGAAAATCACCAGGGAAATAATGGCGATTGGTTTTGGAGCGCTGGTCATGACTGCCGGCGGCAGTTTTATCCAGATGCTGATGAACAATCTTCTCAGGTCACACGGAGGAGATATCGCCATAGCATCGTTCGGTATGATCCATCGTTCGATGACGTTCTTTTTCATTCCCATAATGAGTATCGGCCAAGGACTGCAGCCGCTGTTGGGATTCTCATACGGAGCCGGTCGCTATGACCGAGCACTGGCGTCTATTAAACTTGCGCTGATCGTCTCTACATGTTTTGCTATCCTGGCTTTCTTTATAGTCTTCCTTTTCGCGGAACCGCTGATGCACATCTTTACTCAGGATGCCGAACTGATTTCAGCGAGTGCCGATGCTGCCAAGATACTCTTCTTTGTTGCCTACCTCATAGGATTCCAGATGGTGGGGCAGACCGTATTCCAGTCGTTAGGCAAGGCTGTTGCTACCTTTCTGGTTACTACCTCGAGACAAATTATCTTCCTGCTGCCGCTAATATTCATCCTGCCGAATTTCTGGGGACTGGACGGCATATGGTATTCATTTCCGATTTCTGACGGACTTTCTTTCCTGCTCGTAGTTGTACTCCTTTCCTTTACTGTCAGAGATTTAAAACGTGGCAAGGTAAAGGTACCACGATTCGGAATGCCACCGAAAACCGAACCTACCGAAGTGATGAAAGCCGGAGGATATATCGGTGGGGTCAAGACTCAGGATTTAACCGACGGTGAGAAGTATTAGCGAAGAGATATTGGCAAGTGTGAGCCGAGATTGTGATATAATTATGAGAGAATCAGGCTTATCTGAAATGGAGGAATACTCCCTGGAATCACTGGAAATAGCTCATAAAGCAGTAGAAATTGCCAACGATAAGCAGGCATCCAATATTGTTTTACTGGATACCAGTAAAGTGTGCAGCTTCGCGGACTATTTCGTAATCTGCAGCAGTGATAGTTCGCGGCAGATAAAGACAATCTTCGAAGAAATCGAACACGCTCTCAAGAAAGAAGGTATTCTTCCTCATCACCGCGAAGGCGAAACAGATTCAGGCTGGATGTTACTCGACTTCGGTGACGTGATCATACACATATTCGCTACATATGAAAGAGAGTTATACCAACTCGATGAATTGTGGAGTGAAGCTGACGCTCTCCTCAGGATTCAGTAATCGAAGACCTGGTCTTTACCGAAAAACAGGTTAATCTCTCTCTCGGCTGATTCCGGTGAATCGGAACCGTGCACGGCGTTCTGCTGTATATCGATTCCAAAATCTTTTCTGATGGTACCAGGATCGGCTTTCGCAGGATCGGTAGCACCCATGATGTTTCTGATCTTCTCTATCGCACCCTTGCCTTCCAGGACGGCTGCTATTATGGGTTTCGAGGTTATATACTCAAGCAGGTCGTTGAAGAAGATTTTACCAATATGCATTTCATAATGCTTTTTAGCCAGTTCTTCATCAACATGAAGCATTTTAAGTCCGACGATCTTAAGTCCCTGGCTTTCGAACCGGGCAAGAATACTTCCGCCTGCATTTCTTTCCATTGCATCGGGTTTCACTAGAATGAGAGATCTTTCCATATCCACTCCTTGCTTCGTTACCACTTTTCTTCTCAGTATACTATAATCCGCAGCTATTTCTTACCCGGATTCGGCTTAGTGATTGATGGGCCCCTGAAATAATGAGGTTGAAGTGTAGCGATATCGTCAAAATCTCCTGACTCGATCCGTTTCAATCCCAGTTCTGCGAGAAATCCTGCTCGTCTAAGACCGGCGACAGGTGATAATATTATCGCATTATCGCCAAGTTTTGCTTTCAATTCAGTCTTAATTTTATAAACATATTCACCACAGAACACAGTTTCCGTATGAATCCCGGAACACAGGTCGTCTATAGTAGACAGGTGTTCCTCTTCAACCTGAATCCAACTGCTGTTCGTTACCTGGTAAACAGCCGTGGCAACTTCCTCTCTGCCGGCGTTCAGGATCGGGCAGACTGGTAGTCCGGTTCCGGCATGCTGCCAGGCTTCCGCTTCAAGAGTACTGATCCCGACAATCGGGATACCGAGACTATAGGCTAGCCCTCTGGCGGTACTGATGCCGACTCGCAGGCCGTTGTAGCTTCCGGGTCCCCTGGCGACTATTATACAGTCAGCTGATTCAAGGCTGAGAGAGTTCTGCTCCAGGAGATAGTTAAGATTGGGCAGGAGCTGGACGGTATGGTTTTTACCACAATTCCAGGTCAATTCAGCCAGAATCCGACCGTTTTCTACTATAGCAAGGCTGGCGGTTTCGGTTGAAGTATCGATAGCAATCTGCATTTAACTATTAGTATAACCTTTGATTATATTTTGAGCTAGCTCTAGATACCTTTCACCAGACGGTTCGAGGAGTAACCTCCGCTCCGTATCACTTATATAGTCAATTCTAATTAGTAAATGTCTTTGGGGCATTATGCTGATGGCTTTTTCAGCCCATTCCACCACGCTTAAACCGTCACCGTAAAAGTAATCATCCAGGCCAAGATCGATACTCTCTTCGATATTGTCAAGTCGGTAAAGGTCTATATGATACAGAGGAAGCCGTCCGTACAGTTCTCTCATTATCACGAAGGTAGGACTCAGTACATAGTCATCGATACCCAGTCCGAGGGCAATTCCCTGTGTCAGGCAGGTCTTTCCGGCACCGAGTTTTCCTTCGAGTAGAAGAACGTCTCCCTGTACTGTAAGTTCACCGATAATAGCGCCGATTTTTTTTGTGTCATCCGGGCTTTGACTGATTAATTCAAGTTCACCCATATCGTTCTATACTCCGATTAAAAGTGTTTCCATCCCGAAGATTTTAATGAAAGCCTGTATCCCTTGTCATCCATTACCACTACTTCGCCAGGAAAATCGTCAGTTATATCACCGATAATCGTGACCGGACAGGATACGGTATGCTTAACATTGTTAATAATTTCAATTGGAGCTGTAAAAAGCAATTCGTAATCTTCGCCTCCTGATAGAGCTAATGCCAAAGTGTCTTCTCCGAAATTACTCGTTACTTCCGGGTGAACAGGGATTCGAGAAGTATTGATGCGGGCTCCGACTTTGCTGGCTTTGCAGATATGACCAAGGTCGGCAATCAACCCGTCGCTGATATCTATTGCCGACCTGACTCCTTTTTCAACCAATATCTGTCCTTCCTGTATTCTGGGATTCGGCCTGAGAAATGCTTGTTTCAAGATCTTCTCTGATTCGGAATTCAGCCTGATTTTTTCTTTAAGAATTTTCAGACCTGCAGCGGATGCGCCGAGGTGTCCGGTAACGGCTATCTTATCGCCGATCCTTGCTCCCGACCTGGTAAGTATATGTTTTTCTTTCTCTGTATTCCCCAGCACGGTGATATTTATTATCACCTGTGGTGCGGTGCTTATATTGCCACCTGCGATTATCGTATCGAATCTACCTGATAACTCTATCATTCCCCGATAGAGATCGGTAACGGAGTCTATTTCGGTAGAAGTGGGAAGAGAAAGAGATACCAGGGCGTATCGCGGAAGACCTCCCATGGCAGCAATGTCACTCAGATTAACAGCCATTGCTTTCCAGCCCAGCTCCTCCCACGATATAAATTCCAGGATAAAGTGGATGTCCTGCACCAGTGTATCGGATGTAGCAAGCTGCATTGACGGATCGCCCTGCCAGGCTGCCGCGTCGTCGCCTATTCCGAGAATGAGTTCAGGTTGTGATGATGGGTTGATATCCATGGAATTGTCGACCATTACCCGAAGCAAGTCTATAAGTTCGAATTCTCCCAGTTCCGATATATTCATATCGGAAAAATTATATCACGAAGAGTAGATAGGTCTAAACTATAGAAATTGCCTGGTCTCATACTGTATGATATAGTTTTACTGCTATGAGAATGAAGAGTATCACCCAGATAACAGGTGGAACCATTACCTCGCCGCAAGGCTTTCAGGCAGGAGCAGTGTATGCCGGGATAAAAAAAGACGACACCAAGCTGGATCTAGGCATCCTTTATTCGGACATACCGGCGGAAGCAGCCGGAGTGTTTACAACGAGTAATATCCGTGCTGCAGCAGTTACACTGTGCCAGGAAAGACTTAAGAAAAAAAATAAAGTATCTGCTCTTGTGGTAAACAGCGGTTGCGCAAACGCATATACTGGAAGCCAGGGAATGAAGGACTGCGAAGAAGTGGCTTCTCTTGCAGGAGAAGCGCGGGGAGTTCCTCCTAATGAGGTACTGGTAGCCAGTACCGGTGTTACCGGTCAGTTACTACCCATGAGTCTGATAAGAGAGGGAATCAAGAAAATAAACATATCGCCTGACGGTGGTCGTACACTGGCCAGAGCGATTATGACTACGGATACCGTTCCCAAGGAAGCCGCGGTATACGTGAAGAACAGCGATGGCGACTATATTATCGGCGGTATTGCCAAGGGATCAGGGATGATCCATCCGAATATGGCGACAATGTTCTGTTTTTTAACTACAGACGCTAAGGTAAACGGTGAATTTTTAAAAACAGCTTTAAAGAAAGCAGTAGATATTTCTTTCAACATGATATCGGTTGACGGAGATACCAGCCCCAGTGATACGGTAGTTATTCTAGCGAATGGGATGGCTGGTGGAAATGTAATAAGTGCAGGTAGTGCGGAATCTCGCAAGTTTCAGAAAGCTCTGAATGAAATCTGTATTAATCTGGCCAAGTCTCTTGCCAGGGATGGCGAAGGGGCAACAAAGCTTGTTGAGGTAACCGTTAACGGAGCGAAAGGAACCGGGCAGGCCAGGATCGCAGCACGGGAGGTAATCGGTTCAACACTCATAAAAACCGCGGTTCATGGTGGTGATCCAAACTGGGGCAGGATCATAATGGCGCTGGGACAGAGTGGTATAGATGTGGAACTCGAGAAAATCGATCTTTCTATCGGGAATGTCGACATACTGGAGAGAGGAAAGCCGTTGCCTTTTAACGAAGCGAGTGTGGTAAGAGCTCTCGAACAGAAAGATGTACCGATATATATTAACCTGAATATGGGAAGGGGCCTGGCTACCGCCTGGGGATGTGATTTATCAGAGGAATATGTGGGAATTAACAGTGAATATATGACATAGAGGGGTATTTAGAGTTATTATAGAGAATGCACTATTAAACAAAAGGGAGGAGAAATCATGGCACTTATTGATTTCGGAGGAACGAAAGAGGAAGTCGTAATGCGGGAAGAGTTCCCGATGGAAAAAGCTCGAGAGGTTCTCAAAGATGAGACTATTGCCATCATCGGGTACGGAGTGCAGGGGCCCGGTCAGGCATTGAACCTTAAAGACAACGGTTTCAACGTGATCGTCGGACAGTCAAAGCAATTTCCTGAGGACTGGAAACGGGCTGAAGCTGACGGCTGGGTAGACGGTGAAACCTTATTCGAGGTTGAAGAAGCGGCAAAACGCGGTACGGTTATCGAACTTCTGGTAGCAGACGCTGCTCATAAAGCAGTCTGGCCGACTATAAAGGCAAACCTGAATCCCGGTGATGCTATCTATTTCTCTCATGGATTTTCAATCGTTTACAAAGACCAGACAGGGATAATTCCTCCTGATAATGTCGATGTTATCATGGTAGCTCCGAAAGGTTCCGGTACTTCGCTGCGTCGTAATTTCCTTTCTGGCGAAGGTATTAACTCAAGCTTTGCTATAGCCCAGGACTATACCGGTAAGGCAAGAGAGAGAACGATTGCACTTGGTATTGGTATCGGCTCAGGCTACCTGTTCCCGACCACATTTGAGAATGAGGTTTACAGCGACCTGGTCGGTGAACGCGGAATGCTGATGGGTGCTCTGGCAGGCGTAATGGAAGCTCAGTATGATATATTGCGTGAGCATGGCCACAGCCCGAGTGAAGCCTTTAACGAGACGGTAGAGGAACTTACCGAGAGTCTTATTAAACTGGTTGGCGAGAACGGAATGGACTGGATGTACGCTAACTGTTCCGCAACTGCCCAGCGAGGAGCCCTCGACTGGAAACCGAAGTTCAAGGAAGCGGTGACGCCTGTTTTCAAGGATCTTTACGAGAGAGTTGCTTCAGGTGCTGAGACAAAGCGTGTTTTGGAAAGTACTGGCGGAACGAACTACAAAGAATTACTGGGTAAGGAACTTGCTGAAATAAGGGATTCCGAAATGTGGCGAGCCGGAAAAGCAACCCGTGATCTGCGCCCCAGGGAGGAAGCAAAAACGATAACGGATGCAACGAAAGGAGTGGCTGGAAGACAGTCTAACTAACCACTCAGAAATAAATTAGAAAGAAAAGTTGCATCCGACATCAGCCTGGCTGGGTCGGATGCAACAGGTTATGGAAGGTGAAAAAAGTAATTGTCGTTAAAATAGGCGGGGCGACTCTTGGTAGTCATGATACCGCCCTGGAAGATATTGTTGAACTGCAGAAGCAGGGAAAGTCGGTCGTGGTAGTGCATGGCGGGGGAAAGCTAATCACTGAATGGCTGGACAAGCAGAAAGTACCGACTAATTTTCTCCGCGGAGAACGTGTGACCGATAAACCAACACTTGAGGTAGCGACTGCGGTGCTGTCTGGACTGGTGAACAAAGATATAACAGCTTCAATAAATGCTCGTGGAGGGAAAGCCGTTGGGATAAGTGGTGTCGACGGCAGTGTGATCGAGGGTGAAATAAGAGAAAAAGAAAAAGGATATGTTGGTGCTGTAACCAAGGTGAATACCGTGGTTCTCGAGGCTTTATTAGGCTCCGGATTTATCCCTGTGATCTCACCAATAGGAATGAACTCAGCGAAGCAGGACGATGAGCCGTCAACACTTAACTATAATGCCGATATAATAGCCGGTGAAATTGCTGCCGCTCTCAATTCGGAAATGCTGATATTCCTCACAGATGTAGATGGTATAAGCGATAAAGACGGAAAAGTATTATCTAAATTGACGGCTGATAAAGCAAGAGCATTAATGGATTCAGGCGTGGCTTCGGGTGGCATGATACCCAAGATAAATGCCTGCCTGAAAGCATTGACCGTGAAAGCCTCAGCCCGTATTATTGATGGTAGACAATCACATGCGCTGCTGAATGAGTTAAAAGGAAGCAGCGGAGGAACCAAAATAGGAGAGTAATTATGTCTGACTGGCTTGAAATGGACAAAAAATACTTTATGCAGACAATAGTCCGGCATCCCCTGACGCTGGTGCGTGGTGAAGGCTTGAGGGTCTGGGATGATACAGGTAAAGAATACCTGGATTGTGTCGGTGGCCTGGCAGTCAACTGTCTCGGTCACTGCCATCCGGTTGTAGTGAATGCTCTCAGGGAACAAGCCGGCACGCTGATGCAGGTTTCACTCTGGTACTATAACAAACCGATGCTCCGGCTTGCCGAACTTCTGGTACAAAACAGCTGTATGGACAGGGTGTTTATCTGCAACAGCGGTCTCGAAGCAAATGAAGGCGCGATTAAGCTGGCGCGCCGGTACGGCGCTTTGAACCTGAACGGGGCATATGAGATTATTACTACGAATATGTCTTTTCATGGTCGATCTCTGGCATTGACAGCGGCAACAGGCCAGGAAAAGATGCATAAACCGTTCGAACCGCTGCCGGCAGGCTTTATTAACGTGGAGAATAACAGCATTGCTGCTATCAAGGCAGCGACGACTGAAAAAACCTGCGCTGTAATGCTCGAACCTATACAGGCGGAGGGAGGAGTCAACGTACCAATCGATGGATTCCTGAAGCAGGTACGGGAGTGGTGCGATGAGAAGGGCATACTGCTTATTTTCGACGAGGTACAGACAGGGGTGGGTCGGCTTGGAACACTCTTCGGCTACCAGCTATATAACGTCGAACCGGATATTATGAGTCTGGCCAAAGGCTTAGGCGGAGGTATCCCGATAGGGGCTGTGCTGGCGAAGGAAAATGCGGCAGTATTTACCCTGGGCGACCATAACGCGACCTTCGGAGGAAACCCGACTACCAGCGCAACAGCTTACGCAACATTGAAATATGTGATAGAAAATGACATTCCCGGTAATGCTCGGAAGGTTGGACAGTACCTGAAACAGGGCCTTCAAGACCTGAAAAGTAAGTATGGATTCGTCACCGATGTACGTGGTGAAGGACTGCTGCTGGCAATGGAGTTCGACAAGGATATCTCGGCGAATGTGGTTGATGGCTGCATTGAAAACGGGATGCTGATAAACAAGCTTAAGACTAATGCGATTCGCTTCATTCCACCGCTGGTAATGACAACGGAAGAAGCGGACGAGGCTCTCGGAATATTGGATAAGGTTCTTGCTGAAATGAGTTGAAAATCCCCCTTTACGAAAGGGGGATGATATAGTGGCGGATTATCGAAAAATTATATTGGAGCGTCTCCTTTTAACAAAGGGAGAGGGAGAGGGATTTTAAAACAGGAGATACAAGATGGCGGAAAAAGTGGTGCTTGCCTACAGCGGCGGACTCGATACTTCGGTACTGGTAAAATGGCTGCAGGAAAAATACGGATTCGATGT
>DUFA01000140.1 GCA_011191975.1 Dehalococcoidia bacterium | reverse complement strand
CTTTGGTCTCGAATGCCTGGAATGGAGTATAGACTGCATGCCTTGTTCCGAGTCGTTTCGGGATTTCACCGGTCGCGAAGTACCTGGCAAACGCATTCTCAAGAATCGATAGCTGGCAGTCCAGCATACTGATGTCGATATACTGGCCTTTCCCGCTTTTTTCGCGTTCGTGAAGGGCGGAAAGAATTCCTATGGTGGTAAACAGACCTGCAGTAAGGTCGCCGATAGAGGCCCCTGGTTTGATAGGCGGACCATCGGTTTCACCCGTAATACTCATTAATCCCCCGGTTGCCTGGATTATAACGTCGAGGGCGCGGTTCTGTGCATGAGGGCCGCTTTGACCGAAGCCGGAAAGAGAAGCGTAAATGATTCGAGGATTGGATTCCTTAACGACTTCGTAATCGATTCCGAGGCGTTTCATTGTACCGGGGACGAAATTTTCAACGATTACGTCGACCTTTTTTACCAGTTCAAGGAAAAGTTTTTTCCCTTTTTCAGTCTGCAGGTCGATAGTAATGCTTTTCTTACCCCGGTTTATACTCATAAAGTAAGAGCTCTCGCCGTCGATAAACGGACCGTTTCCCCGGGCGAGGTCACCGACATTTGGCCTTTCAAGCTTAATCACTTCAGCACCGAGGTCGCTTAGATTCATCGTGCAAAACGGACCGGCAAGCACCCAACTGAGATCCAGTATCCTGATGTCTTCCAGCGGTCCAGGCATAAAAACCTCCAAGTATTAATATTTCGTTGTGGTAATGCTAAATCTATGGATAAGCGGCTGTCAAGGTTTGGAGTAATATGTTAAAAGATATTGACATTAGTCCGTAATGTTGGTTATTCTTTCGGGTGTAGGAGGTAAATATGAAAGCAGCAGTATGTTATGAATACGGAAAACCGCTTGTGGTTGAAGAACTTGACATGGAGTCACCTCATAAAGGTGAAGTAAAAGTCAAGCTGGCGGCAACTGCGGTTTGCCACAGTGATCTTCACTTCATGGGAGGTGACCTTCCTGGTGCATTACCTTTTGTACCGGGTCATGAATCAGCTGGATATGTCGATGAAGTAGGCGAAGGAGTTACCCAAGTAAAAAAGGGCGATCCTGTTGTAGTATCGCTGCTTCGATCCTGTGGCCAGTGTAAATATTGTAAAACTGGCATACCTCATATGTGCCAGGCTGCCTGGCCGCTTGATAGCGAGAGTCGATGGAAAAATAAAAAAGGGCAGGCAATCAATCATGGTCTACGGGTCGCTTCTTTCGCGGAGTATTGCATGGTTGATAAATCCCAGGTTGTTCCCATACCGGCAGATATGCCGATGGACAGGGCGGCTTTGTTAGCCTGTGGCGTTATCACAGGCTATGGTGCGGTAGTTAACAAAGCAAAGGTTAAACCTGGGCAAAGCTGCGTGGTTATCGGTGTCGGTGGTGTTGGTTTGAATGCAATTCAAGGCGCTTCCATTTCTGGAGCATATCCTATCATAGCGGTGGATATGCTTGATAATAAACTTGAAGCGGCGAAAGGATTCGGTGCAACTCACGTAGTTAACGGTTCTAAAGATGACCCGGTAGAAAAGGTTAAAGAGTTGACCGGTGGCTATGGTGCCGATTACGTTATTATCACAGTAGGCGTCACACCGGCTATTGCTCAGGCGGTTGCCATGCTCGCCAGGCAAGGGACGGCAGTAATAGTTGGTCTGGCTACAACGAACCTGGAAGTGTTCCCGATGGATATCATTGACTTTGAAAAAGTTATCACAGCCAGTTTCATGGGAACAACTAATCTTAGTCAAGATATTCCTAAACTTGTGGCACTCTACCAGGCTGGAATTCTTAAACTCGACGAGTTAATCACAGCCCATTACCCGCTGGACGAGATAAACGATGCTATCGACGCGGTCACCAAGGGTGCGGCACTGAGGAACATTATTACCTTCACATAAATTAATAAAATTGTACCGTAATAGAGGGCAGGATAAAACCTTCCTGCCCTCTATTTTATTCTAGCAAGGCTGAATATCGAGTGAATGTTATAGTATAATGATGAAGCCGCACAGGTGGAATATTCCGAAAAAACAACATGATGGGAGGAAGGAGTTTATCAATGGACTGGGGAATGGAAAACCGGTTATCACAGTTAATACAAAAAGACGGTCATGCCCTGTTTTTACCTATTGATCACGGATATTTTCAGGGGCCGACCGGCAGGCTTGAAGAACCTGGGAAAACAATCGCACCTCTGTTGCAGTATTCGGATGCCCTATTTATTACGAGAGGGGTTTTACGAGCGTGTGTAGAACCTTCTAACTCTAAACCAGTAATTTTAAGAGTTTCAGGTGGCACCAGCGTAATCGGTCACGACCTGGCTGATGAAGGGCTGACAACATCGATGGAAGAAGCCATACGACTTAATGTTGCTGCGGTCGGTATATCGGTTTTCGTTGGGAGTGATTATGAAAAGGAATCTCTACTGAACCTCGGGAAACTGGTAAATGAAGGCGAAAGATATGGTATCCCGGTTATGGCAGTCACAGCAGTTGGCAAGGAACTAGAAAAGCGGGATGCCCGATATCTGGCTCTTGCCAGCCGCATCTCAGCCGAACTTGGGGCGCGTGTGGTGAAGACCTACTGGTGCGAGGATTTCGATAAAGTGACACAGGGATGCCCCGTTCCTGTTGTAATCGCAGGTGGACCTCAGACCGAGAACGAAGGTGAAGTGTTTGATTTTGTTTACGACGGTATGCAGAAAGGTGCTATTGGAATAAACCTTGGACGGAACATCTGGAAGAATGATTACCCGGTAGCCATGATAAAAGCCCTGAGAGCAATTATCCACAAGAAGGCCGATCCGAAAGAAGCCCGTGAGATCTTCAATACGGAAAAAAGTAAGAAGGCATAACCGAATATGCGGGTCGCCCGATGGTACAGTAACAGTGATGTCCGGGTAGAAGAAACTCCCGTACCGGATATCAGCGCCGGTGAGATGCTTGTCAGGATAGAAGCCTGCGGTATCTGCGGCAGTGATGTCATGGAATGGTATCGCATCGACCGGGCACCCCTTGTCCTGGGACATGAAGTCGGCGGACAGGTTGTTGAGGTGGGTAAAGGAGTTACTAATTACCGAGAAGGGGATAGGGTAACTATCGCCCATCATGTTCCCTGTAACACATGTAAGTACTGTCTCAGTGGCCATTACACCGTATGCGAAACCCTTCGAACAACCAATTTCTATCCCGGCGGATTATCAGAATTCGTACGATTGCCCGAGATAGTAGTCGATCGGGGTGTTTTTAATATTCCCGATGCGATGTCTTACAGGGAAGCTACATTCGCAGAACCTTTGGCCTGTGTTTCACGGGCACTGAGAAAAACGGATATGAAAATAGGCGATACGCTACTTGTCATCGGCAGTGGTATCGCCGGTCTTTTTTATGTTCAGTTGGCAAAACACCTGGGTGCCGGGAAGGTCTTCGCTACCGATATCAGCCAATACAGGCTGTCTATCGCAGAGAAACTTGGAGCTGATGTAGTAATCAACGCGGATGAAGACGTGCCTTCAAGAGTTAAGGAACTGAATAACGGATATCTTGCGGACGTGGTCGTGTTATGCACTGGAGTAACATCTGCCGTGAGACAAGCTCTTGATTCGGTTGACCGTTGCGGAACAGTGCTGTTTTTCGCAGCAACCGGACCCGGCGTGGAAATACCGTTCTCAGTGAACGATACCTTCTGGCGAAATGATGTAACTCTCACGACGTCATACGCAGCCAGTCCTGACGATTACAGGGAAGCGTTGGAATTAATCAGTCAGGGAGTCATCAACACGGAAGTAATGACGACTCATATATTACCTATGAATGATGTTGCTAAAGGTTTTCAACTTGTTGCTGAAGCCGACGAATCTGTCAAGGTAATTATAGAACCTCAGAAATAATTTACCTGCTATTCCTCCGTATCCAATCCCCATTTTTTAAAGAGGTCGGTATAAAACGGCGGTCTGGGAAAATCCGGGGTCATGATATACGTCTGCCGTCTGTAACTCCCACCTCTGCGGTCTGTTTCTCTGAGAGTTTCCATCAAACCGGGTAGTTTATCTTTCGGTATCGAGAAAATCATTTCATCTTCACCTGCCATGGCTCTCTCATACTCGCCGGGATCGGGAATGGTGACACGGTATTCATTGTTTTCAATGACCGGTACCACCGAATAGACACAGGAGTCTATTGGATCGAACACCGAACTGACCAAGGCTTTATCGTGTGATTTTACCGCTCCGATTAGGTTTCTTAGCTGGGCTGTGTTCGAGTAGACCAGCACCATGTCCGGCTCATACGGAGTTGTTTTTAACGGAGCAGTCACGATACCGATATATTTTCCCACCTTGAAACACGGAAAATAGGCGTGGCTGTTGACGAATTCATCCTGGGGATCCTCAACCAAGCCGTATCCCATCAGTGGGGCCCAGCACCAGTTGTCTTCTTTAAGCATGGCTATCATTTCGCCACTTCGACGCGACATCGCGAAGACCTGGCACTGCGCCAGGTGATATCCGCGGTACTTCTTCGGTCGTACCGCTCCTTCCGGTATATCCTCTTCTTTCTCCAGCATTTTCACAGCGATAGGAGAGGTTCGGAGCTGGAGTATTCTTTCAAGGTCTTCACCGTAAGCGTTATATTCTTTTACCGTTGGCATGTGTAAACCTCCGCATAACAATCGGGAAACATTATACACCTTTTTTCAAAGAAAAGGCAGAAAATGGAAAAACAAAAAATCCCGAAACTTTTTCAGGATTTTTATGATTATATCATGGTTTACGAGGTGGTGTCAACGTTTACGCCTGAGTCTCTGAAAAACAGGTTATTATTAATATAGTATTGTCAGATATTTACTCGGTTTTCTCAGCCCTGTTCGTCGTGATCTTCCTGGAAAGGTAGTCGTATTTGGGAGTATTGGCAACACTTTTGGGAAGAAATTGAAGCGCGTCGGCAGGGCAGAATTTTACGCACTGCGGATCACCGTCACATAATTCACATTTAAAGACTCTTTTTCTCAGGGTATCATATCTTATAGCGCCAAAGGGACAGCCCGACATACACATCCGGCACCCGATACATTTATCATAGTTGATAACCATAGCACCGGTCTCTGTATTCCTGCTGATTGCGTTTACCGGGCAGAAATGCAAGCAGTATGGTACATCACACTGCTGGCAGGTGAGTGCTTCGAAGATGAGCTCGTCTTCTTCATCGATTTCTGTGATAGCATGACCTTCATGTCGTGCAACCTGCAGCCTTGCTTTAGCCAGACTTGTCGCCCCATTATTATACGTTGAGCACGTGGTCATACATCGCATACAACCGGTACACAGATACGGGTCGAAAACGATAGTTTTTTCTTCCATTACTTTAGAAACCTTTCTAGTCCGTACTTATTTTCCTCAATTATTATATAACTTTGAGTGTAATTTGAACAACGAGCCCGATTTGCCGAAATAGAGATAAATTAAAACGATATCTTGACGAATCAGTGATGCAGTGCTAGGATAATTATGAGCATATGCTCATAATGACGGGAAGAGACAGATAATGCCAAGACCGAGGAAATGTAGAAGAGTTGAGAATTTACCGGGGACGACATACTTCAAACCGGCCGGTATTCCGATGAGAATGCTCGAGGATGTTCACTTGACCATCGATGAAGTTGAAGCTTTACGTCTTAAAGAAATAGAGGACCTTGATCAGGAGACAGGTGCGGAAAAGATGGGAATATCAAGGCCTACCTTTCAGCGGATACTCGCTTCGGCAAGAAAAAAAGTAGCCAATGCTGTCTTGAACGGTAAAGCGATAAGGATCGAAGGGGGGATATTTGCCATGGAAAACAGCACCTACAGATGCTTTAACGGGCATGAGTGGAATGTTCCCTTCGAAGAAATGACCATCATGCCGCCGGAATTATGCCCCACCTGCGATACACCACAGATAGAACCTGTACTTGCGGCAGGTCACGGCAGGAGACGGCGAGGTTGGCAACAGAACAGGTAGAAAATACTGATGAAGATACTCGATGAGTTGATAGCTTCCCTTAACTGTGACGAGAAAATCAAGGATATTCGACTGGGAGTTTTTCAGACAGCTGTATATTCAAGGCAATGCGGTCTAGCTTCCACACCTCATGCATCAGGTTATGTTCACGGGGATTCACCAGTTAAAGAAGCTGGAAGCCTAATGGATAAAAGCACACGTGATTTGGTTGAAATGGTCAAATCGGAAAATCTGTATGAAGCTGCAATCGGAATGGCTGCTCTTAACTCACTGATAGTAGTGGACACTGAGAAATGCAGAGAATTGAACGCGGCGACATTGCTTGCTGAGAAAGGTATCGGGAAAAAAGTTGCCATAGTCGGTCATTTTCCTTTTATCGAACAGTTGAAAAAGACTGCAGAACAAGTATGGGTGATAGAAAAGAATCCTATTGAAGAGGATTATCCGGAAGAAGAAGCGGACAGATTGATATCTCAGGCGGATGTCGTTGGTATTACCGGTATGGCTATTACCAATCACTCCTTGGAAAACCTTTTAAGCTATTGCAGCACTAAGACTTATGTAATGATCCTGGGAGGAACGACACCTTTATCACCGGTGTTGTTCGATTATGGTATCGATTCATTATCAGGGACGGTAGTTACAAGATCGGACTCGGTACTTAACGCTGTAAGTCAAGGAGCGACCTATCGCCAGCTTAAAGACGTTAAACGACTCATAATGGAGAAATAAGGAGGTACCGTTATGTTTTATGGATATGGCAGAGGGATGGCTCGAGGATTCGGATTCGGAAGAGGATCAGGATCGGGACGCGGATTCGGTGCCGGTTTTGGTTTCAGGGGTTCATCACCACCCTGGCCTTATTTCGGCAGAGGAAGAGGAGGTTTGCCGCGTTGCGCGTATCCTGGACTTGGAAGAATACCAGTATCCGATGAAAGGGAGATTTTACGGGGCCAGGCTGATATGATGAAAAGCCAATTAGAAGATATTGAACGCAGGTTAGGCGAACTGGAAAATAAAGATTAAAAAGAATGTGGGGGAAACATGAAGATAGCAGTATCGGCTGTGGAACCCGGACTTGAGGCAGAAATGGACCAGCGCTTCGGCCGTTGCAGATATTTTACCATCGTGGATACCGATACATTGGAGTGTGAATCGATTGATAACGAAAGCTCTATGTCTCCGGGAGGAGCAGGTACAATGGCAGGTCAAATCCTGTCGGGTAAAAATGTAGAAGCAGTGTTAACGGGGAATTGCGGTCCGAATGCTTTCAATGTATTGAACACAGCCGGAATAGAGGTTTACACAGGAATTTTCGGCAAAGTAAAGGATGCGGTAGAGAGATATAAGAACGGAGAGTTACAGAAGAATGTACAGGCAAGCGTCCCTGACCATTTCGGCAGTGGTGGCAGAAGAGGTCGTGGGCGTGGAATGGGAATGAGATAACCATATATAAAACCGGAGAAATTACTTCATGCAGATATCGGTAGCCAGCGGAAAAGGCGGGACCGGTAAGACCCTGGTCGCGACTAGCCTCGCTTTATCTTTAAGAGATAAATATGACGTACAGTTACTTGATTGTGATGTCGAAGAACCTGACGACAGCATTTTTGTTAGACGTGATATCGTGCAGCGAGAACTCGTGTACGTGACTAATCCATCGGTAGACGAAAATCTATGTTCTTATTGCGGTAAATGTGCGGAAATATGCGCGTATCATGCGATTGCGGTTATTAAAAATCATATCCTGACGTTCAGTAACTTGTGTCACGGGTGCGGTGCCTGTGCCTATCTCTGCCCGGAAAGTGCGATAACCGAGATGAACAGGGAAATAGGTGTAATAGAAACCGGTATGTCCGGAAACCTGGATTTCGTTCAAGGCATGCTAACCGTCGGAGAAGCTATGGCAACGCCGGTCATCGATCAGGTAAAGAAAAAGGCAGATAACGATAAAGTAGTGATAATCGATACTCCTCCAGGGACATCATGCCCGGTTGTGCATTCGGTCAAGGGAAGCGATTTCTGTCTGCTGGTAACCGAGCCTACACCTTTCGGATTGAATGATCTTGCACTGGCTGTGGAAACAGTAAAAAAACTGGGTATACAATGCGGAGTTATCATAAATCGATCAAGTAATAATGATCCTGTCATTGAGAATTATTGTAACGAAGAAGATATACCTGTACTGATGAAAATACCCCTCGACACCGAGATCGCCAGGCTGTATTCAAAAGGTTTCACGCTGGCTGAAGGTATGCCGATGTGGAAAGAGATCTTTAAATCCCTTTTTGAAAATATCGAGGAGATAAAGGTTGAAAGAACTGGTAGTATTAAGCGGTAAAGGCGGGACGGGGAAAACGAGCATCGTTGGCTCTTTCGCAGCGCTTGCCGAAAATAAAATAATGGCTGATTGCGATGTCGACGCTGCTGATCTTCATCTCATATTAAATCCGGAAGTGCTGGAAGAAAACGAGTTCTGGAGTGGTCAGGTAGCCGAGATTAATAAATTCAAGTGTACCAATTGCGGATTATGCTTGGAGTTGTGTAGATTCAATGCTATACGTCAGGAGGAAGTAGACTCGTTTTTGTGTGAAGGTTGCGGATTCTGTTACCAGGTATGTCCGGAGAATGCAATTACCATGCACGAGAATATGTCCGGTAAATGGTATGTATCAAAAACCCACTACGGAATGCTTGTACATGCTAAACTCGGTATAGCTCAGGAAAATTCAGGAAAACTGGTATCCGTGGTGAGGCAAAAAGCCAGAGAAATTGCACAAGAACGAAGTTTAGAGTGTATACTAACTGACGGACCTCCCGGAATAGGTTGCCCGGTAATATCATCGCTTTCGGGTTCCAGTAAAGCTCTGATAGTAACGGAACCAACAATTTCAGGATTGCATGATATGGAAAGAATTCTTGGATTATGCGAACATTTTCAGGTAGAAGCACTTGTCTGTGTAAATAAGTATGATATTAACGAAGAAAATACTAGGGAAATCACTCAATATTGTGAGGACAGGAACGTACCAATAGCAGGTTATGTTCCTTATGACAACATAATAACCGAGGCGATGATACACGGAAAACCGGTAGTAACATATAAGCAGAATGATACTTCAAGGGCAATCGAGGACTTATGGAATAAGCTATTGGAGAGAATGACTGGATAAGGAGATTCATATGCAGGACACGATAAAAGAATTTATGGATCAAAGGAAGTTTGCTGTGATTGGAGCAACAGATAATACTGAAAAGTACGGCAACAGAATATTCAAGAACCTTAAAGACAGGGGATACGAAGTCTATCCGGTCAATCCTAAACTTGAAGAACTTGAAGGCATACCGGTGTATCATACCTTATCTGAAATACCGGTAAAAGTCGATGTGGTCGATTTCGTGGTCCCGCCGGCGGTAACTGAAGAAATCCTGAAAGAGTGCAATAAACTGGGCTTAAAAAGAATATGGCTACAACCAGGTTCAGAGAGTGAGGATGCAATAAAATACTGTCAGGATAACGGTATGACGGTTTTGCACGACGTTTGAGTGATGGTAAATTAAACTCAGGATGAGTGAAATGGATTCGTATAACCTAGAACCGAAATATTCGACAAATGAAATGACCGGCAGATGCGTGAAGTGTCTAGCAGAACACGAGATGAACACCTGTCTTATGTCGTTGCTAAGAGGTGATGACAAGGACAGCGAAGAAGAAACAAAAAAGAAGTACGAAGCCTTGATGACCTTTTTAAAATCACCTGCGGCAAGGGAGTTGATAGACGAGTCCGAAAGGTATCTTTCCGAGGGAAAGAAAGTTAATGTAAAACTATACATTTCAGGTGATAAACCTAAGTATGAACTGGAAATATTGGACTAAAAGGAGAAGAAAAAATGAATATAGCAGTTGTGACTGAAGATGAAGTAACCATCAGCCAGCATTTCGGGAGAGCTCCGTATTACATGGTTTACACTGTTGAAAATGGCAAGATAACAGGAAAAGAAAGGCGTGATAAGGCAGGGCATCATACCTTTGCTGCGCATCACTCGGAAACTGCACCCGGTGAAAGGCATGGTTATGATTCTGGAGCACAAACCAGACACGCAGCTATGGCAGGAGCTATCTCCGATTGTCAGGTGCTGATATCAGGCGGAATGGGTTGGGGAGCGTTTGAAAGCATGAAGAGTTACAATATCGAAGCTCTCGTGACCGATGAAAATAATATGGATGAAGCGGTCGACAGATATATAAAGGGTGATTTACCAAATCTTATGGAAAGATTGCACTAGGATAATAATGATCCAGGAGTACAGAAGATGACTGAAGAAATACACAGTATGTGTTCTCGTTGTGCGAAAAGAACCTGCACCCCGTTTATAAAGTCCAATGAAGCACCAGTGAAGGACGGAGCGCCTGATTTCTGTCCGATGAAGCTAATGCCTGACGTCTTGGAGAATGTTAAGGAAGAGTACAGAAAACCGGATGTACAGGAATTTGCCAGATTGGCTTCTGTCCAGGAGTATGAATGTTACGAACGCGTGGATGGAGGAATGAGGACAAAAAATCCGCGGATACTGGAGTTGATACAGTTTGCGAAAAAGAACGACTACCATAAACTCGGCCTCGCTTTCTGTGGCGGCCTGGCAAAGGAAGCGCAGATGCTGACAGACGTACTCGAAAATAAAGGATTCGAAGTAATCTCGGTGTGCTGTAAGGTTGGCGCAGAACCGAAGGAGAGTATAGGAATAAGATCCGAAGAGAAGATAATGGGCCCGGACAATTTCGAGTCGATGTGCAATCCAATAGCACAGGCAGAATTACTCAACAGGCAGAATATCGATTTCGCCGTACTTCTTGGTCTATGCATCGGACACGATACTCTGTTCATAAAATATTGTGAATCCCCGATGACCGTGATAGCGGTAAAAGACAGGGTTACCGGGCACAACCCACTTGCGGCGCTGTATCTCACTTCCTCGATGTATTACTCTCGACTTATGACAAAAGAAGAGTATTAGCTATGATAAAACGTATTAGAACTGAAAGGAGAATAACTTCATGCATTTGAAATCGGAGGAAAGCCGATGTTAACGAAAGAAACCGTAGCAAAATGCCTTGAGACGGTGATTGTGCCTGCTGCTGCCAGAACTATCGTTGGATTGAATTTGATACGCGATATCGAAATAGATAATGGAAAAGTAACGGTCAAACTGGCAAAGACTGCTTTGAATGAAGGTACTCAGAAATGGATCGAAGAAAAGATTATAGAAGCTGTTCAACGCACAGAAAAAGATGTAAAAATTACGGTAGCATATATTGAAGCAATCCCTGCCGATTTGAACGAGATAGGTAATGTAATAGCGATTATGAGTGGTAAAGGCGGAGTCGGAAAATCACTTGTTGCCGGCCTCGTGGCGATATCACTGAACAGGCTCGGAAAAACTGCTGGTATTCTCGATGCTGATATTACCGGACCAAGCATTCCCAAAATGTTTGGTATAAATGGAAGTCCGGGCGGTTCCGAATCAGGTATTCTACCGGTTTCATCGAAGTCAGGTATAGAAATGATGTCGATAAACCTGCTGCTTCCGAGTGAAGAAGAAGCGGTAATCTGGCGTGGACCTCTTATCGGCAGGGCGATCACGCAATTCTGGGAAGAAGTGCTGTGGGGCAAGCTTGATTACCTGATCGTGGATTTACCTCCGGGAACGGCCGATGCACCACTTACGGTGATGCAGACGCTTCCTGTATCGGGAGTGATAGTGGTATATACTCCGCAGGATTTGACAACGATGATTGTGAAGAAAGCAGTTAGAATGGCTCAACAGATGAATAAGCCGATACTCGGGGTTGTCGAAAATATGAGTTACCTATACGTTGAAGAGATCGAAAAGAAAATTGAGTTATTCGGTAAGAGTCAGGGCGAGGAAATGGCGAAGGCAGCTAATGCACCCCTGCTGGGTCAGCTTCCTATCGATCCTAACCTTGCAAAGCTATGTGACGCAGGTGCTATCGAAGGATATGATTCTGAATTTATCGATAATGTTGGCAAGGCGATTATAACAGCCATTGAAAAATAAAGAATGGAGCATTAGTGTGACACAGGATAATAGGACGCTTGAGCAGGTATATAAGAGTGCCGTAAAAGGCCTTTATGCCAGGATTACAAGTTATTACAACTATCTATATGACCGGTTTGGTCAGGAAGGCCTAGACATGATTTCCGAGATGAGTCGTGAGTACGGTGAGAGTATTGTTCCACGTGCCAGGAAAGCGTTGGGTAAGAATGATATTG
This sequence comes from Dehalococcoidia bacterium, assembly GCA_011191975.1. Classification (GTDB taxonomy): domain Bacteria; phylum Chloroflexota; class Dehalococcoidia; order Dehalococcoidales; family UBA2162; genus MGML01. Next base: position 17,701 of record DUFA01000140.1, on the reverse strand, counting down.
AGTCGGTTGCAGGATATCTGTTAAGGATATTAAGGACTGTGGACTGGAATACGGATGGTATAAAACTGATATCAAACAGCCCTGAAGAGATAATTATCAGGGTTGAAGATTGTCCTCTTCATTTTAAGAATCCAGAATTGTGTCTTGCTCATACGACTATGGAAAAAACAGTCGTGGAAGGACTAAATCCGAATATAAAATACACGATTGGCAAGTCTATACCGGCAGGAGATGGCTTCTGCGAACATATATTGAGTTTAAAAAATGAATCTGGCAGTAAAAAGAATGACTATTGACAAAATGACATAAAAGAACTACACTTCAAGCTAAACTGACACAACAACTGGATAAACGTTAACCATCTCGCACCTTCTTCCAAAGGAGGTGATTTAGATGAGAAAAGGCACCAAAATTACCGGTTCTATCGGTAATACGAGGTGCCTTTAGTAGTTCCAGATTGTATGAAAAGGAGGTAATGTTGAAAAATATTGTTTAACGCGCTGTAAAAATCGTTCGTCAATGCTAGTTCGACGAGTCAGTACAGGAGGTTGGATAGAATGATGAAAAAACTTGGATGGATGGTAATAAGCTGCGTTATGGTTTTATCTTTGATGATTGTTTCATGTGAGACTAAGGATACCGGAGGAACCGTAAAGCAGGAAGATAAAGGACAAACCGTAACAGTAGGAACTGAAGAAGAGAAGACTGACAAAAAGGAAGAAATTGTTACATCATCAGATAAACCTCAGTATGGTGGAACGATAACGCTATTGATGGGACTGGACGTGAACGACTTCCTTCCATGGTCACTAGCACCATCAGCACCTGTCCAGATGTGTAACGATTGGTTATGGAATGGAGACTGGGCAAAGGGCCCTGCCGGAGGATATGGTTCAAACCAAGTTGGATGGGAAACGAGTACAAATCTGCGTGATATGAAGGCGTATTATCTTGCTGAGAATATACGCTGGGAAGCAAACGATGACGGACAAACGGGAAATGTGTATATAAAAGTGAAAGAAGGAATAAACTACAGTTATGATCCGGTTAGTCCGGTCAGCCAGCTTGTCGGTGGAAGAGAACTGACGGCTGATGATGTCCTCTGGAACTTCAATATGCGCATGAATGATTCAAGAGCTCATCCCGGCGCTTATATATACCTCTTTTTTCCCTGGATGCATGGGATTTATGGTGAAAAGATCGGTCCCAATGAAATTATGTTCACCTTTCCTGTGGGACGACTCCTGGACGGTATAATGTTCTTGTGCGATGGAACCCAGATATTTCCCCCGGAAATCGATGAAGAATACAAGGCGGAGTCGACAACCGACTGGCAGGCATGCGTTGGTGCCGGACCGTTTATGATTGATGACTACGTTCCAAGTAACATGGTATCGGTAAAAAGGAATCCTAATTACTGGGATACCAATCCGGTCGGTCCCGGAAAAGGCGACAGGCTTCCTTACCTTGATAAAATAAAGTATCTAATTATACAGGATGCATCCACACAGCAGGCAGCGTTTCGAAGCGGGAAACTTGCCCAGTTAGGCGCTCTGTCTATCGAAGATAAAAACATGATGGTCAGGGGAAATCCTGAAATAAAACAAGCTGTTGGTGGTCTGATGGCTCAGCCATTACTCGGCATGAGGACCGATCGCCCGGGTACACCTTACGCTGATGTCAGAGTTCGACGTGCGATGATGATGGCTACTGATTTTTACGAGATAAATGAAGGTCTGTACCAGGGTCTTGGACAAATTCTTACCTGGCCTTACTGGTATCAAAAAGGATACGAGGATTTGTATCTCAGTCTCGATGATCCGGATTGTCCTAACGAGATCAAAGAACTTTACATTTATAATCCTGAAAAAGCAAAAGAACTTCTTACACAAGCAGGATATCCCGGAGGATTTAAGGGCGAAATATTAATGACTGAAACAAGTGTTGATTACTATTCCATAATTAAAGACCAGTGGGCGAAAGTAGGAATTGAACTGGAATTCAATATCCAGGAGTTCGGCGCCTACTGGGGAATCCTTAACAGCTATTCTTATGAAGAAATGGTTGTTGCTGCTATACCACCTCCCTCCTCATGGCCTGAAGTAGCCGGGTATACAGGAGTAACTTCGAGTAATTTTAGTAAAATTGATGATGAATGGGTTAATGAGGCAGCTGACCATATGCGCACAACCGCAATCACGGATCTTAAAGCTGCGATGAGAGAAACCAGAGAAATCACGAAATACCTACTTCCCGGAGCCTGGGTTATACCAACCCCAAGGTATCCAACCTATACACTCTGGTGGTCATGGCTGAAGAATTACTCAGGTGAGAATTCTGTCGGCTGGTTGGCATTCAACTGGTCAAAATGGGTCTGGGTTGACCAGGACATGAAAGACGCGATGGGACACTAATATTACGGTACCCGATATCGATTCCCTTTTACGAGGTGGAGTATTACTCCACCTCGTAACATTTATAATATGATATGGTGTTATACTACGACCAGATCTACCCATGATATAATACTCATGGGCAATGCCCTCGTTATAATGAGAATTCACAGTAAAATAGTCTGTACATTAGGCCCGGTAAGCAGTTCTCCTGAAATTATAGAGAACATGATCAAAGCCGGGATGGATATAGCCCGGCTTAATCTCTCCTATGGTAATTATGAAGAACATGCCAGGACGATCTCAATTATTCGTTCAATAAGTGAAAAACTTGGCGAACCAGCTGGGGTGATGCTCGATTTGCCAGGATATAAGCGGCGAAGAGGTGGAATCGTTGAAGTATTCAGAGATCAACTGGAATTTGCCAGTGAACAGGATGCCGATTTTATTGCTCTTTCCTTTATTACCTCAGCTGAACAGGTAAGTGAAATACGAGATTTGTTGAATACAATCGATCCCCAAAAACCCTTGATCGTTAAGATTGAACAGGAAAAGGCACTTGAGAACAGTAAAGGAATAATTGAAGTAAGTGATGGGATAATGGTGGCAAGAGGTGACCTTGCGCTTGAGATAAGTATCGAGAAAGTCCCGTTGGCACAGAAACGATTGATAAGAGAGGCGAACCAGCGAGGAAAACCGGTGATTACAGCGACCCAGATGCTTGAGTCTATGGTTCGATTCCCGCAGCCTACCAGGGCGGAAGCTACCGACGTGTCGAATGCAGTGCTTGACGGCAGTGATGCCGTTATGCTCTCAGAGGAAACAGCTATTGGAAAATATCCTGTTGAATCAGTAGCGATGATGAATCGTATAGCAATGGAAGCTGAAACTGCACTACCGTATCACGAGGTACTTGAAATCGGATCATACGGACTATTACCCGAAGTAGATGATGCTACGGCCAGGGCAGCCTGCCAGATAGCCCACCAGATAGACGCAAAAGCTATTATTACTTTTACAGCGGGGGGAACGACCGCAATGCGTGTATCAAAATACAGACCACAGCAGCCTATCATTGCGGTAACTCCTTCGCAGAAAGTCGTTAACCGGTTGACGTTATCATGGGGAGTTGTTTCTGTGAAAAAACATGAATTCAATGTACTCGAAGAGGTTTTCGAACTGGCTAAACAATCGGCTTTAGAGACTGGTATTGTTAAAAAAGGCGAATTGATTGTGATTACCGCCGGTATTCCCTTGAAAGTACCGGGACAGACGAATCTGCTTAAGGTTGAAAGGGTATAAATTTTAGGAGATAACCCGATGGAGATTCAGGATTTCAATAAGCATGGCGAATATCTGGAAAGAGTACTACGCTTAAAAACGTCACCCCTGGCTGTAAAGATGCTGGAAAAAGAAGATGATATACCTGCAGGAGCAGTAAGACCGAAGAAGGATAGGGGATACCACCTTGCCCAGTGCCAGACTTTCGGTCTATCGAGACGAAACAAAGATATAATAGCGATGCTGAAAGAAGATAACTGGTGCCCAGGCCCGTTAATGACATACGGTCTGGTGGACACTAGCGAGACCGCATCAGGCAGATCGAAAACGTACGATAGTTTCGAGTACGGGAAGTATATAGGGATTCTCACGGCACCTCTTATAACGGCTAATTATATACCAGACCTGGTGCTGGTGTACTCGAACACCGCGCAATTGCGAAGTATGTTGTGGGCGATGAGTGAACATGAACAAAAAGAAACGGAAACCGCACTTTTTTCATGGTCATGCTATAACTCTATTGTTAAACCGATGCTGACCGGTAAGTACTGGGTGGTACTTCCTGATCCGGGGGAGTACGAAAGGGCGCTTGGGACCGAAGACGAAATGATGTTTTCCATACCCGCAGCGCGCTTCGGTAAATTCATGGAAGATTTTGTGAAAGCGCAGGACGGTCATTTTTCACACGCAAATATTCAACCAGCGATATATCCAGATTTCACTCAGCCTGAAATATATAAAAACGTTTTCAAACAATGGGGACTGGACGCAGAATAGAGACCGAGTCGTAGAGAAAGAACATTGAAAGAACGTAAGACACTGGTGCAGTGCGATTTCGATGGCACAATCACCATAGAAGATGCCAGTTTTACGATACTGGATGCATATATTCCAGGCGAATGGCAGTCTTTGTTCGAAAAATACCAGCAGGGAAAGATGACCGTCGGTGAGTTTAACTCGACGGTTTTTACTATGGTTAAGGCCGATAAAGAAACCCTCCTGGAAATAATTAGGGAGAAAATATCGGTACGCGAAGGCTTCAGAGATCTCATGGAATATTGCCGGTTAAAAGACTACCGGTTTGTGATTGTCAGTAATGGCCTCGATTTCTATATCGAAGATATACTCGGACGAAACGGATTTACGGACGTAGAAGTACACGCATCGAACACGATTTTCGGAGAGGGCGGACTTATCGTGAGACACCGGGGACCTGATGGTCATCACCTGGACACAGACGTGAAGGCAGCGTATACCGACTATTTTCGTGGTCAGGGCTATCGGATTATATACCTTGGTGACGGTCGATCAGACGTAACACCGGCAAGAAAAAGCCACTATATCTTTGCTACTGATTCATTGGTTGAATACTGTAAGACAGCTAAAATCTCGTGTACACCCTTTACTGATTTCCACCAGGTTATTCAAGTAATGGAGTCATGGTGAAGAAAATTTTTCTTCATATCTGTTGCGGCGTCTGTGCCGCTGGAGCTGCTGAACAGCTTCTATCCGAAGGCTTTGAAGTGACCGGGTATTTCTACAATCCTAATATTTATCCTTATGAGGAGTATAAGAGGAGACTGGAAGCCACGCAAAAAGCATCCGAAGAACTTAACTTTCCACTCGAAGAAGGTTTGTATACACCCGATGAATGGACGGCAGCTACAGAATCATTAAAAGAAGAACCAGAAGGCGGTAAACGATGTGAAGTTTGTTTCAGGTACAGGCTTGCGGACACATACAATTATCTTCTCGAGTCTGGTTACGATTACTTTACTACTACTATGACGATAGGCCCACGTAAATCGACTAATATCATAAACAGAATAGGTTTGGAAATCGGTGGTGAAAAGTTCTTAGTCAGGAATTTCAAGAAAAAAGCGGGATTTCAACGAGCCAATACTCTGGCTAAAGAGTGGAGCATACATCGACAGCACTACTGCGGATGTGTTTATAGTATAAGACCGAATAAAACATAAACACAGGCTATTCCGGTTAAATATCTATACTTCCGCCAGGTGACGGAAGCATAACCTCTATATCATCACCTGAAAGGTTCTCAACAAAAAATCCAGGATTTTCGCTGTGGACCGGTATAAGTTTCCTAGGATTGATTTCACGAGCGATGTCGAGGAGATCCGTACCGGATGCATGTCCTGACGCATGGAGACCGGTTTCGTTTTCAGGAATCTCCCATTTACCATCTATTTCTTCCGGTAACCCGATACTTTTAAACTTGAAATGTCGCAGCCATTCGTGAAGACGGCGGAAATCAATCTCCTGTTCTTCGTCATGTGGTTCGCTCGAACTGAAAACATAAAGGCTGCCCTCAGCAGGACGGATACTGGGCAGTTCATTCAGGTCGAAGAAACTGAAACAAAGAATGAACTCATCCTGGGCAGCATTTATTTCATCTGCAAGAATCGTTTTTCTTTCATAGTCAGTTGCTAGATTTCTTATCCACAGGTCCGAAGGCCTGGTAGTTTTTTGGTAAATATAGAGATTATCATTTTCATTAACGTCAGGAATATTTAGGTCAAGAAGCCTGAGTGTTTTCAGTAAATAGGCGTCCTTGGGCAGGATCGCAAGGTTTCTGTCATATTCCTCTGCGACACGCAGGAATGTCAGCAGACGATCGATGTCTCTGGGTGAGAAATCGGCTATTATCAGCTTATCTCCGCCTGATATTGCCTGCATTGCATTTATAAAAATATCCTGTTCCGATGCATTTTTATCACGACCAGCATTTGTTCCTTCGATTATCAACGCTTCAGGATTGAGAAGTTTTGCTTGCTCGACAAATTCCCTCGTAAGTTCAGGACGTTTACCGTGCAATCTCAGGTCGCCACTGTAAATAATCCAGCCGGAATTTGTCTCTATCGCCCAGGCACAAGCACCGGGTATGGAATGGTCTACAGGAAAGCACTTCATGTTAAAACCGGACAGATCCGATTTTTCAAGAGATCTCGAATCCATCTGTTTCTGTCGTGCCGATCTTTCCCAGAAACCGACACTCCAGAAATCGATAGATTGACTGTTAAGAAGTGAGGGATCGATGTCACCCAGACGGAATTGTCGTTGTATACTTGGTTCTGCCCTGTCCGAAGTGTAAGATGACTGCCTCCAGCCGGCAGGAATATCATACTTATTAGGATTGTAATAACATATCTGCTGGTCAAGTCCCGATTTTCCTGAATCCTGTATTGCTTTTGCCAGGAAAGCGGTTGTTGCCGTGGAATATATCGGGATGTCACCTCTGATAAGGGAAATATGACCTGAATGATCGAGATGAGCGTGAGAAAGCAGTATACCATCGATGTTTTCGATAGTACGGTACTGCGATTTATCTTTGAAATTATCCCAAAATTGTGGTGTCTGAAGATCTTCACGGTATAACCCCTTTAGTGGTGGAATTAACTCCATTGTCAATGGATCAAGTAAACCCGCTGCACCACGAGGACACAGATATTCTTCAAAGAACATCTTGTGACGCTTGTAGGGAAATCCGAAATCGAGTAAGAGGGATTTCTCAGTGTCTTCGAGAAGTATCTTATTCCCTCCTATTTCATTGACTCCACCGTAGAAAGTCACCCGTACCATTGTTTCCTCCCAATAATACTGCAAGTCTAGTCTATATGAATAGCAATCGCAAGACTGTATTTATAGAGGATTATGTAGTATTATTTGTGAAGTCATGTTAGAATATGACATCCAGTTTATTTTTCCGATAATTGATTAATTTTTTCATAATGGATACTCAAGAATTTGTCTGTAATATTCCATATTTTGATGGTTTGAGTGAGAGTGAACACCAATCCATAAAAGCACTCGCGATCGAAAGACATTACGAGCGCGGGGATATCATCATTTATGAAGGCGATAAAGCTACAGCTTTGTATGTCGTTTGTTCCGGAGCCGTGAAGATTTTTAAAACATCTTTAGAAGGCAAAGAACAGATACTCAGTATTGCCAGGCCAGGTGATTCTTTTAACGATGTAGGGGTATTCGATGAAGGATTGAATCCGGCAAGTGCCCAGGCAATGGGTGAAGCAGTCATCTACGAACTGGGACGAAGTGAATTGAATGTCATAACACAGAATCACCCGATAGTAGCACATAATACTATCAAGGTGCTGGCTGAGCAGGTACGCGAATTGGTTACACTTGTTGAAGATCTTTCTTTCAGACATGTGATCGGTCGAGTGGCAAAAATACTTCTCGAATACGCTGGTACGGAAGTAGAGAATGGACCGCGCCTGACACAGCAGGAAATGGCTGCAATGGCTGGAAGTGCGCGCGAAGTGGTCGGTAGATCACTGAAAACTCTTGAAGAAAACGGTCTGATAAAGCTTAATCGGCATAAAGTTATTATCACAGATATTCACGCTTTAAGAGAAATGGTCGAAGAACCTGTTTGAGACAATTGTTACATACAGAAGTAATACTTGAACGGTATTATTTTTGTGTAAGGAAGTAGGAGAACGATTGATACCTGTATGCCTCAAATAGACAAAGAAAAATGTGACGGGTGTGGTGTTTGTGTCTCGGTATGCTCCTGTAAAGCCTTGATTATCGTTGATAATAAGGCGAGATACGATGAATCACACAGGTGTAGCGGTTGCACAAGGTGGTGCGGAAACTGCGAACTTGCTTGCCCGCAAAATGCTATAAGCTGTCCGTTCGAGATTATAGTAGAGGAATAGATCATTTCTTCTGGATTCTTTCCCGTCGATATTTTAGTGTTTATGTCTTAGTTCATATACCCATGTTGTTCAATTTTTTTAACCTTTCAACCTCAAGTTTCCATAATGAGATTATTATCACATACATAATTGTTACCAGGTAATAAAATTGCTTTAACCTGAATATTACCTGTGGGTGTTGGGAAGGTGATAAGGATGGTGACATGGAAATTGAAGTCGTGCCCAAGATGCGGGAGTGATATGTACATCGAGAAAGACTTTGACGATGTTTACCAGAAATGCTTAATGTGTTCGTACCGTATAGATCTTGAGAGAGTTTCAGTGAATAAAGTTCCAGTTGCTGCAGGAATCTTCGATGAAGATTTGGATGATGAAGCTGAGGACGATGAATAAAAATACTTGTGATTAAAGTCGCAGAGATAACTAGCTATTAAGCCTATAATATATCGTGTGGATGTGGGGAGTGGGGTGGACAGGTGAGTCCCGATTTAATCGGGACTCACCTTTTTTACTTGAGTCTGGAGAAGATATTAATTAGAATAATTCAGGAAAGGAAAACAAATGGCATTCGAAAGACCGGACATTATAAGACCACCCAGTGAAGCGAGAAGTTATTATCTTCCATTGACGGCAGGTTGTTCTAACAATACCTGTACTTTTTGCCAGTATTACGGATCGAAGTTACAAATACGCGATGTTGATGAAGTGATTGCCGAAATAAACGCGCTGGCCATGTATGTCAATAATAACATTCGAATACCGGGCATGCCGGATATTGTCTACTGGATCGCGAGTGACTGGGATGGAAAAGGTATTTTTCTACAGGATGCGGACGCACTTGTGTATCCTTACGACAAGCTGAGGACAGTACTTGAACATTTGAATGAAAAATTACCTTTTGTCGAAAGAGTTGCAATTTACGCAACAGCAACTGACATATTAAGGCGGACACAGGAAGAACTTGAAGAACTGCGAAGGTTGAAACTGGGAATCGTCTATATGGGACTGGAAAGCGGCGATGACGAGGTGCTGCGTGACGTGAAGAAAGGGATAACTTCGGTAGAAATGATTGAAGCAGTTAATAGGGTAAAGATTGCAGGGATACTTACTTCTGTAATGGTTATTCTTGGACTTGGCGGTGTAGAAAAGAGTGAACGGCATGCCCGTGAGACGATCAGGGTCTTAAACGAGATGGATCCTGATTATGTCGGCGCCCTTACTTTATTGTATGTAGAAAACGCACCGATCATGAGAGAAATGACCGAAGGCAGATTTCAGACAATATCCGAGTTTCAGTCGCTAAAAGAACTACTGATAATGATAGAAAATTCCGATTTTACTAATTGTTTTTTCAGTTCCATGCATGCATCTAACTATCTTGCCGTCAGGGGCAAGCTTCCTCGGGAGAAAGAACGAATGGTTGCACAATTGAAGAGCGTAATGGAAAAAGGTGACCAGTCGGCACTAAGACCGGAATCATACCGGCGCCTATAGTAAGAAATAAGTATGAATACCAGTGATTTCGACTATCATTTGCCGCCTGAGTTGATTGCACAGACACCGATCGAAACCCGTGATCAGTCACGACTGCTTGTCTTAAACAGGCAGGACCGTACGCTGGAACATCGATTGTTTACGGATATTACAGAGTATCTTAACGCCGGTGATGTGCTCGTTTTCAATAACAGCCGTGTCATTCCGGCAAGATTAAAGGGGACACGAGTTGATACCGGTGGAAGCGTCGAGATACTGCTACTGCGAAAACTCGATAACGGAACATGGCAGACCCTGGTTAAACCCGGAAAACGTGTTCGGCAGGGGACGGTAATCGAAATATCCAATACCGATAGCGGGAAGAAAATGACCGGGGAAGTTGTAGATTACAGCAATGGCGGAACCAGAATTCTTAAATTTTCGGATGAAAATCTTTTATTAGAATTTGGAGATGTACCGCTGCCGCCGTATATTCATACACACCTGGATGATCCTGAAAGGTACCAGACGGTATATGCCGAACCGGAAGGCAGTGCCGCAGCACCGACTGCCGGACTGCATTTTACTCCGGAACTACTACAGGAATTATTGGATAAAGGAGTAAAGTGCCTTTTCACTACACTGCACATCGGCCTGGATACCTTCCGCCCTGTAAAAGAAGTAGACCCGCAGGAACACTTGATACATAGCGAATATGGAATCCTTGATGCCCAGACAGCATTGGAAATCAGGAAAGCGAAAAATGATGGGAGAAGGATTATTTGCGTTGGAACAACAAGTGTCAGACTAGTGGAAGCAGCCGTTCAGAACAGCGGCGAGAACACGATCCAACCATACGAGGGATGGGTGGATCTTTACATATTACCCGGATACCAGTTCAGGATTACGGACGCAATGATCACCAATTTCCATCTGCCGCGTTCGACTCTGATAATGATGGTTTCAGCTTTTGCAGGCACCGAATATATCAAAAAGGCTTACAGGGAAGCGGTGGAGAGTAAGTACCGGTTTTACAGCTTCGGGGATGCAATGCTGATACTCTAGTCGCACGGTCTTATTAGGGATAGAATTTGGAGGGTGGTTGTCTTCACTCTCTTTTTTTTATAAAAATATACTTGACAAAAAGTATAGTAAACTATACAATATGGTGAGTAAGGTAGACAAGGAGTAAAAAAATGACAGCAAAAGCATTCAGGCTATCCACACTGGCAACGATAGTAGTACTGGGAGGACTGATCATCTGGACGATACTGGCAGATATGCCGGTATACATTCCGGTAATTGGTATCGTTGTTGCTATAGTTATCAAATATTTACTTCGAAGACGGACTACTGAAACGATTGCTGATGAAAGGTTAAGGAATATTGGCAGCAGAGCAATTACTGTCAGTTACCGTATACTTAGCGTTCTAATGGCTTCACTCGGTCTGATATTTATCATATTTAAAAATTCGCTTCCGTATGAGTTCGGAATAATCGGCGCTACACTTGCATTCGCGGTTTGCGCGATGCTGATGGTACAGGTATCTCTTTATTACATTTTCGCAGCCAGGTCATAGGTATGAAAATGAAGAACAGACTTAAAGTATTCAGGGCGATGCACGATCTCACCCAGGAAACGCTGGCTAAGAAACTCGATGTTACGAGATCGACGATTGTTTCGATAGAAAAAGGAAAGTACGACCCTTCAATCGGGCTGGCTTTCAAGATAGCCAATCTGTTCAATGTGAAAATAGAGGATGTGTTCGAGTACCAGGATGATAAAGGAGAGTATCACGGTATGCCGCCGGGCTGACACACACGGAATACAGGATTACTTCACCAGTCCCTGCTGTTCAAGGGCAGGGACTATTTCATTCAATCCAAGTTCATTGAGTTTGTCTTTAGTTGGCAGGCCGGTGTTTATATCCCAGCCGCGTAGCCGATAATACTCATCAAGCATCCTGCTGTATTCTCCTCGTTCAAGCGTATGTTCCAGTCTTGATATCAACGCACCATCCGGACCGGGCATGATACCGTCCGGACAGAAAAAAATTTCTCCCTTTTTCAGAGGTTCATCGAAATAGTAGTCCATAACACTATCATCGTTTCTGCCGTTCCATCCGTGCTGCAGGTGAACATCTCTCTGCAGGTTCAGTATCCTCTCCCCGGCAAGATAAAGTTCATCCTCTGACGTCTGTCTCCCCGTAATCGCCGAATAAATACGGCTCTCTATTGATGGATCACCGACATGACCTTCGGGTGCATCTGCGGCAGTAACCTGCATCGGCCAGTGGACATCGCAGAGAACGAGACTTTCCTGCGCGTAAGCCCTGTCCTGTACCTTTTTCGCGGCAAGCGCTTTGCCTTCGTATGTTGAGAAATCGACGGCTTTCTCACCGCCCCAGAACCTCTCGGCAAGGGTACGCAGGTCGTCGGTAGACAGGAATCCTTCGTTATTATCTCTCTGCCACGTGCACCATGATATCAGCGTATTTCCACTAATGCCGTGAAGCTGGCTGACCGGTTTCCTCGGCTCGGTAGCAAGTAGGAGAGCGGCGGTGGGTATAAGCCGGGGATCATAATCCCGGCTTTCATTCGTCCGGGTGCCGATATATCTTCTGACCAGTTTTTTAGCTTCTTCACCAATTGTATACGCAACATGCAGTGTTCCCTTTGCCATGATATCGCCGAATCCTTCACGGAATGATAAACGACGGACGAACTCTTTAATGAATATATCGCTTCCTGCTTGTGAAAAAGGTAATCCCGTTTCATCTTCAGCCAATATCCCTTTACGAAAACATTCTATAAGCCAAGATATGAGTGGCTGGGTTACGGCAGTATCCAGACCGTAAGCGTCGCAGAGACGGGTTGCCATCAATGGAACGTTATTACGTTCGCCGTAATATCTCATTGCTTCCATACCATATATCGTCCCTGCCTGACAGAACGACTTGTACTGCCTGCCGTCATCTGCCCGGTAGGACTGCCTTGAACAGCCGATCCCGCAGCCGTAGCAATTTTCCGGTCTCGTGACACCGGGTATCGCCCATGGCGATGGCGCATTAAAGGTGGAAGCCCGAATACTTTTTACATAGTCGGATATCTGCTTGAGAGTATCGGGATCAGCCGCTTTCGGTCGCTTATCGCCAGCAACTACTATCGCTTTAAGGTTCTTGGAGCCCATAATACTCCCCATACCGCCGGAGGCAGACGCTCCGCGGTCGGCTAGGGCAGTGGCAAAGACTACCAGGTTCTCTGCGGCGGGGCCTATAGTCAGCACGCTGACATTTTTACCGTGTTCACCGGTCAAATTATCCTGTGCGTCGAAGGTTGTCAGTCCCCATAAATGAGAGGCATCTTTGATTTCCGTTTTTTCATCCTGAATATACAGGTAGACCGGAGTATCCGATTTTCCGGTTATAGCAAGTGCGTCATAACCGGCGTATTTTAAAGATGACCCCCACTTGCCGCCAAGATTTCCGTACGAAAACATCTCCGGATCACGTAATGGTGATTTTCCGCATATTATCCAGCGGCATCCGGCAAGTCCGGAAAAGCCTGTGACCGGACCGGTAGCACATATCAGACAGTTTTCAGGATCGAAAGCTTTGATATCAGGAGGAACCAGTTCGCTGAAAAGCTTTATTCCGAAACCTCTGCCGCCGATAAATTTTTCGGCATAATCGTATGTGGACAATTCACGCGAACTGCCTTTTGCTAGATCGACTACCAGGATTTTGCCTGCATATCCATGTCCATTCATAATCTATTCCTTTATAAAGAAGAAGTGATCGATCGGTTCGAAAACAGGTGTATCAGGAGGTTGTTCATCCACCCACTCTCGGAATTTTTTACATCCTTTATTGAATGCTTCATTGCTTATTGCCAGCAGCGATGACAAGCCACGCTGGGATATTTTGTCGTAGTACTCCTGGTAAGACGATGCGAATTGCTGATAGATAACTCCATATTCGATAAAATTAAAACTATGAGATGATATAAAATCGATTATTTCCTGTTTATGAGGTATCCTATTTTTGTCGAACTCTATCGCTTCCGGGAAAAACTTATTCCAAGCGATTTCTTTATCGGTTTCCTGGGTTCCGTTGCGAATAACAAGGTTCCCTCTGTCGATAAGAACGCGTGATATCTCACGACAAGCTTCAGCAGTATTTTCGAGATGATGATATACATTCGACATCCAGATAAGATCGATAGAACCGGATTTCAGGGGAATATGTTCGGCATTCGAGCTGAACCAATATATATTCTTGTAGTTTCTGGCAACTCCCTGTTTGAGCATCTCTACCGACGGATCGAGTGTGTAGACAGGACAATCATATAATTGCTGCAAAAGGGAAGAAAACCTACCGGTACCTCCGCCGAGATCAAGTACGGAAGAAATACTGGCTACCGGAGTGTTTTCTTTTAAGATGTCAATCAACAGAGAAGTTGCGTGTTCCGGTAGAGCACGGGCAGTATCGTAGCCTTCAGCAGCTTTTTTACTTCTGTACATTTTTGACATTTATCAACTACGATCTGATTTCTCGAAACTTTAGTGCTTCGTCAAATAATAACAACTCACCCCTTTCAAGCGGAAGTTGTTGCACTTCAATAATATCACGTAATTCGGAATCATCAACCCAATCATCGTGTATAATCATTTCAGGTTTGTATTCTACGGCTTCTGAGATAAATATCGACCAGATCGAATCAGGAAAGGGATATTTAAAACCATCTGGTTTACTGAAAAGATAATGGAGATGCATGAAACTAAAGTGTTTAATATTAGTAACCGTCCATCCGGTCTCTTCGAGAATTTCACGTTGCAGGGCTTCCAGTGGACTTTCTTCCAGTTCAAGCCTGCCGCCCGGGAGGATATATTGATGTCCGTTTTCCTGGCTTATTAACAGCACCAAGTTTCCTTTAAATACTATCGACCTTGCCGAGGATATATATCTTTCTGGTGCTAAGGTGCTTGACAGATATGTGGTAATTTTAACAGGTAAAGTTCCCTCACCCCATACGACTTCTATACTGTCAAGCTTCGTGCTGGTACTCAAGTATTGTTCTAAGTCTTCGTTCATTTGTTTCTAAGTGAATGAAATATCTCTCCTGCTAAAAGTCTACTACTCGTAAACACCACTTCACAAGACCTGTAACAATATTTGAGAAATTGATGGTGAAATAGTAGGATATACGCAATCTTAATTGGAAAGTAATGAGTATGTCAGACTATGGTTATGCCGGAAAAATTCTTAGAATAAACCTCTCGAATGGCAATATAGATTATCTAGATACTGCTAAATATGCCGGGCGTTTCCTTGGCGGGCGAGGAATGGCGACGAAGATTTACTGGGATGAGACAATCCCGGAAACTAAAGCATTGGAACCGGAAAACTGCCTGATTTTTATCACCGGACCGTTAGCTGGATTTACTAGGTTTTCCGGCTGCCGATGGCAGATATGCGGTAAGACAGCGGCGATGGATCCGGAGTCGTTCTCCTATGCGAACCTTGGCGGAAGCTGGGGCGCCTGGCTCAAGTACGCCGGATATGACGGGCTGGTTGTGAAAGGCAGCGCAGCAAGACCGGTGTATATCGCGATTGACAACGGGTCTCCTGCGATAAAGGACGCAGGATATCTAAAAGGAAAGACCACTCACCAGACGGAAGCATTGCTCAAACAGGAATACGGTAAAGATGCCAGGGTGCTGTCAACAGGTCCTGCCGGAGAAAATATGGTCTCATTCGCTACGGTTCTGGCGTCGGAAAATGCGTCCGGCTCGAGCGGATTTGGAGGAGTGATGGGGAGTAAGAACCTCAAGGCTGTGGTTATAAAGCAGGATAATAAGCTGCAACCGGCGGCGGCAGATCCTGAAGGATTGAACGAGATTGCGAAAAAAGTGTATGAACTACGAACGAAGAATTATGAAGATTACGAGCATATACTACCGTTAAAAATCCAGCGAAAAGCATGTTACGGTTGTGTCAGCGGATGCAGTCGGGGATATTATACAGCCGATGATGGATTCATCTATAAATCTTTATGCGCGGCAGCAGGAGTGTATTTCGGCCCGGCAATGAGATATTACGGAGGGATGACCGAGGAGACCAGACAGGCCGGTAACCTCGGGACAAGGTTATGCGATGAGTACGGACTTGATACTTCGGTTGTCTCTCCGCTTATCGAGTGGTTAAGCAGGTGTTACCGCGAAGGATTGCTGAATGATGAAAATACCGGATTACAAATATCCAAGATAGGCAGTATCGAATTTATCAATGAACTCGTCCAGAAAATATCCTTCAGGGAAGGATTCGGCGACATACTGGCACAGGGGACGATAAAGGCTGCCGAATACGTCGGGAAAGGTACTGAGATACAGGTTGATCCGGGCATGATAATGCCGGGTAACGAATCACTGGATTACGATCCCAGGTACATACTGGCACACGCGATGATATACGCGACCGAACCCCGAAGAGCGATACAGTTATTGCACTATATCTCACTCCCGGTGTCGCGATGGAATAACTGGAGGGACGGCTGGGAAGGGACTTTCCTTTCGAGCGAGGTATTCCAGGATATTGCAGAGAAATACTGGGGCAGTCGTGAAGCGGGAAATCTTGTTTCAAACAAAGATAAAGCTCTGGCGGCGAAGCTTGTCCAGGATTACGGTTACATAAAGGAAAGTATGATTCTTTGTGATTTTGTCTGGCCACTCTGGCAGGTCAGGGATATCGATGAAAGTATACAAAACCTGACGCTGGAAAGTCGGATCTTATCGGCAATTACCGGTAACAAGATAGATGAATCAGAATTGATGAAGACCGGTGAGCGAAATGTTAATATGCAGAGAGCCGTGCTGATGCGGCAGGGCTGGGGAGGGAAACAGGGTGACGTATTGAACCGGAAACTGTACGAGAGACCGCTTGAATTTATCTTTTTCAGCCCTGAATGTATGGTACCGGGAGAAGACGGAAAACCGGAATCGAAAAAAGGCACCATTTTGAGACACGATGAATTTGAGAATATTAGAGATGAGTATTACCGGTTACGTGGCTGGGATGAAAGGACCGGATACCAGACCGATAAGTTAATGAGATCACTGGATTTATCTGATATCGCCACTGAGCTTAGTGGTAAGAATTTATTGCATTAAAGAAATCAGAAATTCGGCTTAAACGATTATCTGAGAATTCAAATATCTGCTATATTAACTCGTAAACTTCAGCAAGAGTAAGATTCGAACTTTGATACTCGCAGTAGAAACAGGTCAGGTATAATTTCAGCGTTTGGAGATTACCCGTCATCCGGAGTTTTCTACCACAATCAGGGCATCTTTTATCAGTGTGAATAATAGTGCCGGTTCCGCATCCCCTGGCATTGTCAGAAAAATGATCTATCATTTTCTACATTCATCTGAAAATAGAGAGTAGTTTATATCAGCGCGTGAAGTTCATCCAGAGTGAGTTCTGAACTCTGATAACCACACTCGGGGCAGGTAAGGTAAAGTTTTACCGTCTGGAGACTTCCGGTCATGCGTAATTTCCTGCCGCAGTCAGGGCATTCTTTATCGGTATAGATCGTGGTCGCGCTGCAACCGCATCCACATCCATTTTCAGAACAGCAATCGGACATCTGGTGAACTCCTTTTTACTTGAAAATCAGCTTATTATACCATATTATTGTCTAAAGCAATAAGATTAGTCGGGTATAGGAAGTGAGACTCTATCATGGCTGAAAAAGAGAGAAAATTAGGTATATGGGGTAAATACCTGACCCTCTGGGTAGCGCTGTGTATTGGTGCCGGGATAGGACTGGGAAAACTTTTCCCTGGTATTT
>DUFA01000014.1 GCA_011191975.1 Dehalococcoidia bacterium | reverse complement strand
GCTTGGGGGACTTTTGTCAATATCTATTTATAAACAAAGAAGAGGGCATTTAGTCCTCTTCTTCTCTCATAATTTTCTATAAGTTAGAATTACTTCTTACCGACGATTAATGTTGCTTTCTTGAATGAATCTCTCGCTAAGTCTGCTCCAACTATATCCGCTTTCTGATGTTTTTTCTCATATTTCAACTTGAAGAACTCAGGAAAGAAATCTTTTTCAAATTCAATCATTGAATAGTAATATTTACGGTCTATTTTTCCTTTATTCTTTGCCATTAATCCTCCTCATAATATCTTTGGATAAAGCCTGGATTCAATTCAGACTGAAAATAATGCTTTCTTTTTATCCAGATGAAGCCATCACCTTTAGATATCACAGCAACATCAATTGCCCCTCCAACAGTCTCAGCTTCCATCGTATATCGTTTTTGTAAGGAGGTAAGATGTACAAATGACTCTGCCATAGCTGCAAGTTCGTCTTTTGGAAGTGCAGCTACAACGGTGGTAATTGGATCAACGTAATTTTCCTGTCTATATTCGGCAAGATTCTCGGTCAAAGATTGTAGTGCATTTTCGCCTATCTCATTAATCCTTGCCTTTAGTTGTTCTTTTTCTTGAGGTGTGTATTTATCAAGTATATCACATACTGCATTTGTGTACTCTTTAAATGCTTGATCCAGTGCACTCGCTTCTAACTCTTTACAGTCAGGAGCAATGCCTTCCATAAATGTATGAACCATTTCCCCTTGTGCGAAAGGAATTATCGATCCTAATATATTGAAATTTACTTCTGATGAATGATACTCTCTATATTTTAACTTATCCATGACGATCAATTCCATATCGTAGGCTACTAATGACGGGAACATTTCTTGTGTACCAAATCCTGCAACAACGATCCCAGTATTAAGTGACCGGCGGATGTGTTCAGGATACCTTGAAAACAACCAAGGAGATATTTTTTTTAACCTCCTCAAGTCAATACTAGACAAAGGCATATTCTCAAAAACATTGTTTATGGTGTTATTAACAACTTGCTCGTATTTATCCTCAAGTTCTTTATTAAAAGAATTTGGGATGCTGGGAATGTTCGTAATTTCTATCCATTGAAAGTATTGCTCTTTTATTGTATTAGTAATAATTCGTCTGATAGCCCTTCGCCCTATTCGACCGTTAGTAATAATGATCTTCTGTACTTCTTCTGATATCAAACTTTTTATATATTCGAAGAAGGACGACATGGTAGCTTCGATATAAGTTTCCTGAACCGATTCAGGAAACATTTTGTTTCCATTATCTAGAAACTTAATAAAATCATTACCATACTCTTTGAGTGTATTAAAAGACGTATCACCTAATTGATTACGATATACTTTTACAATTGTCTCAAGAGGGATACCCATAAACTCAGCGCTACCATAGACCATTATGCCTATAGGTTGATACTTAGATAATGTAAAAAGTTTATTCGCAGAAGTAAATATCTTTTGCTTATCTTCTAGTCCATCAGATTCTTGAGATAGCGTTACTGCGCTATCACTAGCAAGCGCTACCGCTTCCCTATTCATAATCGCTATTTGAGCTGTCATGGTAGTCCTTTATATTTATATCAGATAATTACATAATTATCGGTTGAATTCTATAAACAAATGCATAGTTTTGTCAATACATACATACGCAATGAGAACTAAACCTCCTGATTTCCGAAGGTATTGAAATGCAGCCAGCTGAAGTCGGGACGGTCTTCGCCGACCGCTCTGACAGTCGGCCATTCACCTTCTGGAGTTCCCAGGCACATGATGGTGGTCAGTTCGTGGGTATCCGGGATTTTTAGCAGCTTTTCTACCACATCCTTATACCCTCCGCCGAATATCGACATCACACAGCCGATACCTTTGCCGGTCGCGGCTAATGCCATATTCTCGGCGGCCATCCATGCCCCGGCAGGACCGAAAATCCCCTTCCTGTTACACACAGCCACGACACTCGAGTTTTGATAAAGTCCTTTCTCTATAGCTATTCTTCGTTTGCCGCCACGCTGGCCTTCCATCGTGCCTTTCTGCTCCGCAATCTCGTTGATTATGTCCCTGTCCTCGATTATAATGAACTCCCAGGGCTGTGAATTACTTGCTGATGGAGCCCGTGAACCCAGCCATATCAGCTTACGCAACATCTCCATCGGCACTGGAAATTTAAACGCCCTGATGGTCCTTCTCTTTTCTATCGCTTCCCACACATCCATACACATCCTCCCATATTCCTGTTAATCTCTGTTTCTAGAATTTCAGCGGCTCAAGACCGGCATCGAGTCGCGCATCATTAATGTGTATCTTGATACCATCGTCAAGCGACATGCATTCGAATCCAAAATCCTCTTTCGCTGCTTTAGAAGTAACATTAAGCGGCCTACCCCTGCCGAATGGGGCTTCTTTATCTCCGAATTCAATCACCGCATCGGGGATATATTTCTTTACTACTTCAGCCAGGTCGCGGAAGTTTACCAAGGGAGTGCCGACATTATAGGCTGGTCGGGGTGATGACTTCGCTTTCATCAGTATAGTGGTAAAGATAGCCAAGTCGTCAGCAGTCACCAGCGACATAGACATATTACCATCGGTTTCCATCCGGTAGGGTTGACCGATCGCGACTGCCGAGGGCATATCCGACCACATGCTGGCAGGTGATTTACCGCCATGACCATAACCGATGGTAGGGCGGACACCGGTGAATTCGATACCGTACTGCTGGTGATACTGGGCAGCTATTATCTCCGCATAGACTTTCGCAATCGCATAGGAACTGCTGGGAGCAAGGATTACGTCCTCAGGAACCTCGTCGCCGTAAAGGTCTGCCGGACCGTAAACAGTCATCGAACTGGCATAGACAACACGGCTGGCGTCGATAAGTCGGGCTACTTCAAATGCATTGCACATACCCAGCATATTCACCTTGGTGCTGAGTCGCGGATTAGTATTCAGGTCCTGTAGGTTCATCACGAACGCCCAGTTCACTATCCCGTCAATCTTCATCAGCTTGGAAGCATTGAGAATATCTTCAAGTTCGGCTACCGTACCTCGAACATAGTGGAATTTATCTTTCCAGGGCTCGTACTGCTTTAGTGCCCATTCGGGTGGCGGGGCAATATCCACCGACACGACGTTATCTATTTCCTTATCCTGGATCATGTGCAGGACAGTCTTCCGCCCAAACATCCCGCTTCCACCTAAAACCATAAAATTCATAACTAATCCTCCTTGAGTTAATACGAAAAAAGAATACTGCTAGGGGGTGAAAGATGTCAATTCCTTGTCGACAAACCTGTACATTAACGTTGACAATTAGTTATCCGGGTTATATTCTGATATTCCAGCGTAATTTCCGAGACTAATGCGACGATGACTATCCAAGGGTAATATACTATCTGACGTTTCTTTCACGTTTGCTGGAATTATGAAATACCGGATATAATATTACCGCAAGTGATAGTAAGGCAGGTATGGGAAAATGGCGAAATTCAGAATTGGAGTGCTTACCGGTGGTGGAGACTGCGCCGGCCTGAACTCTGCGGTTAAGTGGGTAGTAAAAACGGCAATGGATAGCAGACTTGAGAAAGAAAGAGGTATTCAGTGCGAGGTACTCGGTATACGCGATGGATGGAAAGGTCTCGTCCTTCCACCGCCGGACACGTTTGACGAGTCACAGCATGTTTGCTGCCTGACCGAAGATATTGTCAGGACTTGGGACAGGCACGGTGGAACTAACCTAGGATCATCAAGGACCAATCCATACAATCCTAAAGATTACCGGGTCGAGGAAGTAAAAAAACATATTGAAAAACTCCAGCTGAACGCTCTGGTCGCAATCGGTGGTGATGACACTCTTGGAGTAGCCGGTCAACTCGCATCAGAAGGAATCAAAGTGGTCGGGATTCCAAAAACAATAGATAGAGATATAGTGCTGACCGACTATACTCTTGGATACGAAACTGCTTTGAACGTGATTACTGAAGAAGTAGACAGATTAAGAACGTACGCTGGTTCCCACCAGGTAGTATTCGTTATTGAGACGATGGGAAGACACGCAGGCTGGCTGGCTCTTGAAGGTGGTGAAGCTTCTGGAGCGTATATCATCCTTATCCCGGAATATGATTTTTCAATGGAAAGAGTTGATGAACTGGTACTTCAAGGAGTAAGAGAAGGCAACAGGTACAATATCATCATGGTTGCTGAAGGAGCCAGTCCTGCAGGATACTCTACTTTTACCAAGAAAGAGGAAACCGATGAATTCGGGCATGTATTTCTTGGTGGCATTGGAAATTATGTTGCCCAGGAAATAGAAAAGGGTACAAAACTGATGACCAGGAGTATGGCTCTCGGGTATTTGCAGCGTGGGGGCGCTCCTTGCGCTTACGACAGGAGAATGGGAAGATATTTCGGGATAGCCGCCGTAGACCTGATTATCCAGGAAAACTATGGAAGAATGGTGAGTTTTCAGAATGGAAAGATCACTTCCGTTCCGATAGAAGATATAGTCGGCAAGACACAGACAGTCGATGTTAAAACGCTTTATGATACGGAACGGTTGAACGGTCGCCGCACAATCCTGAATCTACCCAAGCAATAACTCTCACCCTACCCGATTACTGTATAAATCCTACTCAGGAGGTTAACTATGACTATCGACAGAATCGACAATATGATTGAGAAAGCGGTATTCGGTCCGAGCGTTGGGGAAAAGGAAACCGCCCGGAAAGAGATCAGGGATCTTGCTTCTTCTCAAGGAATACATCTCGCCAGTATCCAGGGACTCTACGAAGCTGCTGCTCGGGGAGAATACAGCAATAAAACGGTACCGGCGATCAATATCCGCGGTATTACCTACCAGGTCGCACGGACCATATTCAAAACTGCGCAAAAACTGAAAGCCGGCGCTTTCATATTCGAGATCGCCCGCACCGAGATGGCGTACACTGACCAGCCTCCCCAGGAATACGTAGTCAGCATCCTCGCAGCCGCAATCAAAGAAGGATACACCGGTCCGGTCTTCGTGCAGGGAGATCACTTCCAGTTCAATAAAAAGAAATACGATGCCGATTACGATGCTGAGTTGAATACACTGAAAAACGCAACGAAGGATGCCATCAGCGCCGGATTCCTTAACATAGACATCGATTCCTCGACCCTCGTCGTGCTTGATCGACCTACTCTTAACGAGCAGCAGAAGGACAATTACACCGTTGCGGCAAATATGACACAATACATCCGCGGAATGCAACCGGATGGAGTCACGATTTCCGTAGGTGGTGAAATCGGTGAGGTTGGGAAAACAAACACCACGGTCGAAGAACTCAGGGCTTATATGGACGGGTATAATAAATTGATCGGCAAGGATACAAAAGGAATTTCCAAGATAAGCGTCCAGACAGGAACGACTCACGGCGGACTTGTCCTGCCCGACGGATCGATTGCCGATGTCAAACTTGATTTCAATACCATCAGAGAACTCGGAAAGGTAGCCCGTGAAGAATATGGAGTAGGAGGAATCGTACAGCATGGAGCCTCGACTCTCCCGGATGACATGTTCGACCTCTTCCCGGAAGCCAATACCTTGGAGGTTCATCTTGCTACCGGATACCAGAACACCATATATGACAGTGTCCATTTCCCCAAGGATCTGTTGAACACGATGCACGCTTATATCACAGACACTTACGGTGACGAAAAGAAAGATGAGGACACACAGGAACAGTTCATATACAAGACCAGGAAGAAGGGATGGGGCGGAATCAAGGAAGAAACCTGGCACCTCCCGGAAGAAAACATGGCGGGAATAATGCAGGAACTTGAAGATCAGTTTACCATGGTATTTAAACGTCTGAACGCAGTCGATACGGTTGACCTGGTAAATAAATACGTCTCCAGACCCTAGATACTAAACTGACTTGATCCGTGAAAAAAGACTCCATACCGGTAAGGAGTCTTTTTTCGTTCCTGGCAACATACTCCATCAGTTAATATTATAATCTTCTATGTATTTTTATAGATAACCTTTAGATATATAATAGAAAAATGAGGACGTAAAAAGCAGCAGACAATGTTCAGATTTCTCCGACCTAAGCCAACTCTCACCGAAGATGAAATAAAATCGGGTTTACGCTGGGTTACTATTGAAGGAGCTGTATCGATGGGCTTTTTCAGCATCACAACCAGCGGAATTCTTGTTGCTTATGCGCTTGCCCTGGGAGCTGAAAACTTCCATATAGGTATACTCGCCGCGATACCTTTTATTATGCAGGTTATCCAGATACCTGCTATCTGGCTTATAGAGTCGGTCCGAAGACGAAAAATCATTTCCGTACTTTCATGGTTTGTTGCCCAGCTATGCTGGTTCCCGATCGCTTTAATTCCTTTTTTACTCCCGATACCCGGCAAAGCAGCTATTACACTACTTATCGCGATAATGGCATTCAGAGGTATTATGAGTGCTATCTGCAATGCATCATGGAATAGCTGGCAACGAGACCTGATACCGCAAAACATACTCGGCAGGTTCTTTTCAAGGCGCATGGCCTATGCCACTGCCTTCGCAGCAGTTTTCAGTGTTGGCTCTGCCATATTTATCGATTACTGGAGGAATTCATCGCTACCAGATGACAGCGTTTTCGGCTACAGCTATGCCATTCTCTTCGGAGCCTTATTTCTTGGCCTTGCTAGCGTGCTCTTTATGTCCTTAATTCCGGAACCTCTGATGCAGCCGCTGACGGGGCCACAACCATCCATTAGAGAGAGGTTATCGGCACCTCTCCGCGACTCGAATTTCAGGAAGCTGTTACGATTTCTGTTTTACTGGAGTTTTGCTTCCAACCTGGCAATTCCTTTTTTCGCTGCTCACATGCTTCAGACACTGGGAATGCCGGTTGTCTGGGTGATCGGTCTCAGCATCCTGAGTCAGATATTCAATATCCTGTTTTTACGAGTCTGGGGGCCACTTGCTGACCGGTTCAGCAATAAAGTTGTCCTTTCAATCGGTATATCACTCTACCTTCTGGTGATAGCAGGGTGGATATTCGTCACTTTACCCGACAAGTACTTCTTCACCGTACCTCTGCTGATAATACTGCATATTTTTGCCGGTATTGCCAGTGCCGCAGTTTCATTTACCGTAGGTACTATCGGATTGAAACTATCTCCTAAGGGCGAAGCAACATCGTATCTTGCCACCGCTTCTCTGGCAACTAATATCGGCGCAGGACTTGGTCCGGTAGCAGGAGGGTTTCTGGCTGATATCTTCTCCACCCGTCAACTCAATTTTACCCTCACCTGGATCGATCCTTCCAGCACATTTAACCTGCCGTTTCTCAGTATAACCGGTCGCGATTTTCTTTTCGGTATAGCTTTTTTCCTGGGGATATTAACCCTTGGTATGCTTGCTACGATCCGCGAAGAAGGTGATGTCGGAAGAGAGGTGATCTTGGAATCGCTTTACGAGCCCATAAAGGATATATCACGGCCTATGAGTACCGTACCCGGTTTTTCTTTCCTGGCAAATTTCCCTTTCGGTTTTTTCAGACGAGTACCTCCCGGCCTTGATGTAGCACTCGGAGTTACTATTTACCAGATAGCCGAAATGGCTAAAGCTACGGCTTTAGCGGCTACCCGGGGGCGCAATATCACCCAGAGAATGGCCTCGGACCTAGGTAAAAATATCACGCGGCATGGGCGATCGCGCAAGAAGATCAGGGAACACGGCAAGGAAATAGTCCAGCATACCGTTCGCGGTGCAATGCATGTCGTCGATGAAAAACCGGTGAACATGGACAAGTTGATAGAACAGGTTGTTGAAGGCGTTATCACTGCTTCGAGTGAAGCCGGGATGGATTCCCGCGATTCCCTATTGGGAGCCACCCAGGGAGTTGTCCAGGGAGCGGTGGAAACCGGTATAGATGTAACCGAGGCGGTCAAGATAACCCTTAAAACTGTAAAGAAAGCATCTGGAGGAATGGGAGTCCCCGAAAATGAGGCTTTATCCATTGCGGCTGAGGGCGTCATTCTGGCAGCTGAACCTCTTGGTTCCGAGGTAGTAGCCGAAGTAGTTGATGCAGTACCGGAGGAAAATCTCCCGCTGGCACCCGATGAGGTAGACGAAAAGTCTTAGTAACCTCCAATCCTTGGAGTCATATTTACCTGCTTCTATTAGCTCATCATCCTTTAATATCACTTCCCAAATATGACAATAGTCATATAAACACCGCGGTCACGAGCGTATAATTGCTGTACGGATAGAAAAGAGTTATTATATATTCCCCTGATACTCATTTTTGGAGGTTAACAGATGACTGAAATAGTAGTTGACTGCAAAGGTGAAACCTGCCCGGTACCTCTGGTAGAAACGCGTAAAGCCCTGCGAAAAGCAGCTGACGGCGATATTGTAGAGATAATCGGGACACACCCGGCTTCAAAGAAAGAAATCCCTATGGCGGTAAAAGCTTTAGGTCTGAAACTCCTGGGTGTTGAAGAATCCGGTGATACGTGGAAAATCAGGATCCAGAAGGAAAAGGAGAGTTAAGATGGCTGAACAGCAGGATAAAGCCACGATTATCGTTCACAGTGGCGATATGGACAAGCTTTACAGCGCTCTTATCGTCGGAAACGGCGCTCTGGCAATGGGAATGGACGTATCTCTCTTCTTTACCTTCTGGGGACTCCAGCGGCTTAAGAAAGGCGGACTGGAGAAGGGCCCGTTATCGAAGATGCACATGTTTGGCCTGGGGAAATTGATGGTGAAGATGAAGATGATGAAGCAGAACGTGGCTTCTCTTGAAAGAATGATGCAGGATTTTAAAGAACTTGGCGGGAAGATAATGGCCTGCGATATGACAATGGATATTATGGGTATTAAACCTGAAGACCTTCGTCAGGACCTGATAGGAGATTACTGTGGAGTGGGGACGTACCTGGATGAAGCGAGAGATTCGAAAATTACCCTCTTTATCTAGACAGGAGGGAAATGATGCTTAATGAAAATCAGGTATATATGGACAACTCAGCGGCAACCCGGCTGGATGAAAAAGTGCTGGATGCGATGAAACCTTATTTTTTCGAGCAGTACGCGGTAGCGACATCAGAGTTCGCATACTCACAGGGAATAGAGGTCAGTGAAGCCCTTGAAGGAGCCAGGACAGTCCTGAGCGGAAAGCTGGGCGGCACGCCCGAAGAATTCATATTCACTTCCGGCAGTACCGAATCATCGAATATTGCCCTGAAAGGTATGGCAATAACCGCCAAGAAGGGAAAGCACCTAGTAATATCGAAAATCGAAGACTTTCCGGTACTTAACAGCGCCAAAGCCCTGGAAAAACAAGGCTATTCGGTCACCTATCTCGACGTTGACAGTGATGGATTCATAGATCTGGAAGCACTGGAAAAGGCAATAACCGATGAAACCTTCCTGGTTTCTGTCCAGCACGCCAACCAGGAGATCGGTACGATACAGGGCATAGCAGCAATCGGGAAAATCTGCAAAGAAAAGGGAGTGCCCTTTCATACCGATGCTACCCATACCTTTGGTAGAGTACCCATCGATGTTAAAAAAATACCGGTAGATCTGATAACGGTAGCAGCCCATACCATTCACGGTCCGAAGGGTATAGGTGGATTGTTCGTCCGCAAGGGAACGAAACTTGGCAAGTGGATGGATGGCGGATTCCAGGAATTCGACCTTCGAGCCGGACTGGAGAATATTCCCGGCGCTATCGGCTTCGCCCGGGCTATTGAACTGATAACGGACGATGAAACGGAAAAACTGCGGGAGATGCGTGACCATATCATCGATCGAATACTCGCCGAAATACCGGACGTGACTCTGAACGGACACCGGGAACAACGGCTTCCGCAGAATGCGAATATCTCCTTCCACTATATTGAAGGCGAATCGATCACCCTGCATCTTGATATGCATG
Source organism: Dehalococcoidia bacterium (assembly GCA_011191975.1). Lineage (GTDB taxonomy): Bacteria > Chloroflexota > Dehalococcoidia > Dehalococcoidales > UBA2162 > MGML01. The sequence goes on along the minus strand of DUFA01000014.1, from coordinate 2,303 downwards.
GTTATGCCGTAAGTACCGGTTCGGCCTGCTTCAGCCGCTCGCTGGAAGGAAGTCACGTTATCTTCGGTATCGGCGGTGATCATGAGAGAGCTCACGGCTCGATCAGGTTCACTCTCGGTAGATATAACACCATGGAAGAAGTAGACGGTATCGTGGACAGGCTGGCTGAGATAGTCGACGAGTTAAGAAGTATCAGCCCGCTTGCCCCTGAAAAAGATTAAAAGGAGGAGAATCAATGAAATCACCATACAGTGAAACAGTTCTGGAACATTTTCGCCACCCCCATAATGTGGGGAAAATAGAAGATGCCGATGGCAAAGCCCAGGAAGGCAGTCCCGCCTGCGGCGACATGGTGGCAGTGTATATAGACGTCGACGAAAAGACGAAAGTCATCGAAGACATCAAGTTCGAGTCGTATGGATGTGCTTCCAATATTGCGACAGGATCGATTATTACCGACCTGGCGAAGGGAAAGACCATCGACGAAGCAAAGAAAATAACCTGGAAAGACGCGGCGGACGCACTCGGCGGACTGCCCAAGATAAAAGCCCACTGCTCGGTACTGGCTATCGAAGGATTGCGATCAGCGATAGAGAACTATGAAGAGCGGCACGGTTTGGTCAAGGACAGGAAACCGACCAACATGGAGACAGTGCGTACCCGCTTGAAAAAAGTCATGAATCCTATGGCAGGTCTGGACCTGGTAAAAACAGAACTTGTCGAAGGAATCAAGGTTAAAGACGGAGTCGTTACAGTCTCAATTTCACTTCCGCCCGACCACCAGTTCGCCCCGGCGATAAAAGAAGAGATTATAGAAAAGATTGAGCCGTTGTGGGACGTGAACGAGGTTATTGTAGAGTTTACAGATTAGGATATGATAATTAGTTTCCCGCATTAAAAGGTACGTGGAGGTGTAGAGGATGTTTCATATGTGGGACTGGAGTTCAGGAATGGGCTGGTGGATGGGTTTTGGCGTTATCTGGATGATACTGTTCTGGGGAGCGATAATCGCCCTTATTGTGTGGGTGGTAAAACGATTCACGAGTGGTTCCGATTCAAACAGGAAAAATGATCCGCTCAATATAGCCAGAGAACGTTATGCCAGGGGCGATATCACGAAAGAAGAGTACGAACAGATAAGGAAAACTCTGTTATAAGATGAGTAGATAACAAGTTATGGCCGAAAAGACAGCACCTAAGAAAGAAAAGGCGAATATCATCGTCACCGGGATGACCTGTACCAACTGTGCCGCTACTATTGAGAAAGGATTATCAGAAACAACCGGCGTAGACAAAGCGAATGTAAGTTTTGCTTCCGAAAAGGCTTCCGTTGAATACGACCCTGAAAAGGTCGACCTTAAAACACTCCATAAGACCATCTCGGAGCTCGGGTATGGTATTGCCACGAAAAAGTCCGTTTTCCCCGTAAGCGGAATGACCTGTGCGGCTTGTGTCGCACGGGTTGAAGAAGCATTGTCAGGTGTACCCGGTGTCGTTTCCGCCAATGTTAACCTGGCTTCGGAAAAAGCGACGGTGGAATACACCGAAGGGACGAATATTACCGACCTGAAGGCAGCGGTACACGATGCCGGTTACGAGTTAGGTTCGGAAGCCGAAACTCTTGAAGACGTCACCGCGGCATCTCAGCGTGAGTTGCGGGGAGTCAGGGATAAATTCATAATTGCCGTCATACTGGCGGCAGCAATTATGCTGCTGATGTGGCTGCCGGATTTCACCGGTAAAAAATACCTGCTGTGGGCACTTGCGACACCTGTCCAGTTCTGGGCAGGTCTTCGTTTTTACCGCGGAGCCTGGGGAGCGCTGAAACACCGGACCGCCGATATGAATACGCTGGTAGCTGTCGGCACTTCAGCGGCGTATTTTTACAGTGTGGTTGCGGTTCTGTTTCCAAATATCTTTACCGGCACCGGCGTGGAAGCGGCTTTGTACTTCGATACCTCGGCGATGATTATTGCCCTGATACTGCTGGGACGGTTTCTTGAAACCCGTGCCCGTGGGCAGACATCGGAAGCTATCAAGAAGCTGATAGGTCTGAATCCGAAAACAGCGCTGGTCGTACGCGACGGGGAGGAACAGGAAATACCGGTCGATGACGTCCTGGTGGGAGATATCATTATCGTCCGCCCGGGCGAACGGGTGCCGGTGGACGGAATAATCCGCGAAGGGCATTCCAGTATCGACGAATCGATGATAACAGGAGAAAGTATCCCTGTTGAAAAGAATGTCGGTGACGAGGTTATCGGTGCTTCAATCAACAAGACCGGCAGTTTCAGGTTCGAAGC
>DUFA01000139.1 GCA_011191975.1 Dehalococcoidia bacterium | reverse complement strand
GTTCCGTTACGGAGTTCATTAGCTACCATGCCCATTCCGACCAGTACTGCAACCACAATGCCTATCTGACCAAAAGTCCCTGCAAACTCGGTGAAGGATTGTACTGCGGTTGGGGGAGTAACTGTGATTTGCAGGTTTTCACCTGATAGTTCCAATAACTCGGGAAGGAATTTCAGTAATAGAGGAGTTCCAATCCCGAAGAGAGTAAAAATTGCCCCTACTATTAGGAGCCGGTGTGTGCGGTATTGCTCTTTTAGTTCTTTCTTGAGTAATGAGACAAACCCGTTCATTTTGCGACACCTCCATTGATGACTTCCATGAAAATATCCTCGAGATTTGGCAGGTTAAGTTCGTAACGGGAAAGGGTCAAACCGCTTTCAGCTATGAGTCGTGGTAACTGAGAACGTGCTTGGCTGATATCTAGCGCTTTTATTCGGAGTACCTGCGTACCATTTTCACCGATTAGTTCCGGTTCAGAAAGATATGAGATGTGCTTCAAGTGCTCAGCAAAATTCCTGCTGTCTTCCAGGAACTCCATGTCGAATACAGAGTGGGCATACTTCTCTCGCAGGGCTTCGACTGTAGAAACGAGTACCAGCTTTCCCCTGTTTACAATAGCCACCATGTCGCAGACCCGTTCCACGTCGGCGAGAATATGGGTCGACATGAAAACAGTCGCTTCCTGCTTAAGGCGCTTGACCAGTGTCAGGACATCACGGCGCCCGATTGGATCGAGGGCTGATGTTGGTTCGTCGAGGAAAAGCACCTTAGGATGGTTAAACAGCGCCTGTGCGATTCCCAGGCGCTGTTTCATACCCCGGGAGTAGCCACCGATACGCCGGTTTGCGGCTTTCTCAAGTTCGACCAGCTGAAGAAGTTCCTCGGTGCGAGCCTTTATATCTGGCTTGGGCAGGTGAAAGAGTTCGCCTACCCAGTACAGGAACTCACGCCCGTTCATCCAGTCGTAGAAAGTCGGCACGTCCGGCAATAATCCCGTTTTGGACCTGAGGTTCAGGTTACCATTACCGATTTCCTCTCCTGCGACAAAAGCCTTTCCGCTTGTTGGTCTGGAAAATCCTGTCAGGAGTTTGACTGTCGTTGTCTTACCTGCACCGTTGGGTCCAAGGAAACCAAAGACCACATTTTCAGGTATTTCTAAGGTAAGGTTATCCAGTGCTTTTACATTTTTATAATGTTTAGAAAGATTTTCAATACTGATCGCTTTCAACTTGCGGCTCCTTTCGGCCGAAAACCAGGTAGGCAATTGGCCCTACAATCTGAAAACACACCGCAACCAACACCCAGATAAATTTTTTCCCGCCCGTAACGTACTTCCTCTTGGATAGATCAACGAGGGTAAAAGCAAGTAAAGCAAGTTCCAGGACGAAAACCGGTACTAAATAGGGTAGCATTTGTACGATTGATTCTGTATTTTCCATTTTCCTCTCCTCATTTTTTACTTTTTTGGCTCAACCTTGAGTTATCCCTATAATATGACACGCCGAAATGACAGTCATCAGTTATAAATCTGATTTAACCCCGGAGTAGATATGGATATATCAAAATGAAAAGTCATCCTCGAAACGGATGCCCTATCCGCTGACAGGATGATGCAAAGGTTTATGCCAGAGTCTATAATGTGGCTATGAAAACGATTAAAAGTACTTGGAACTACATCAACAAATACCCATTAATAGGCGATAGCATACTAACACTGATACTAGCATTGTGGGTTTTCTTCACCCTACGGGCTTATTGGGATCTGGCTCCACCTCCGATAAATTCTTCTTTTGCAGTGATGTTAATTTCTCTTGAAATTATCCCTTTAATCTGGCGGCGTGTCTTTCCTTGCATAGCTCTGATAATTATTACGATAGCAGTCGTTACACTATTGGTACTCAAAATACCTGATTTGAACTTCATGGGAATTATCTCAATGTTGGCTGTTTTCAGTGCATCAGCATACGGGGGACGTCGAAGAAATGTTGTATCGGTAGCATGTATTGCCGCTATAATTGGCGGTCTGGTATACAGTCTATATTCGAGAGGTAGTTTTATCGATAGCGGTGCGCTTTTTTCTATTACTCAGGCAGTGTACAACTTAATAATATTCCTTGCTGTCTGGTGGCTGGGTAAGACACTCCGTTTGAGCCGGGAACAAGCTTCACAGCTGACAGAGAGTACGGAACAGCTTCTGCAAGAACGTGAAGAAAACGCACGACGTGCGGTTTTCGATGAACGTATCCGCATCGCGCGAGAACTCCACGATGTCCTGGCCCATCATGTCAGTGTCATGGGCATACAGGCTGGCGCAGCCCGCCAGGTACTCAAACAATATCCCGAAAAAGCGCTGAATTCTTTGAGCCTGATCGAGAAATCGAGCCGGCAGGCAGTAGCTGAATTGTACCGCCTGCTAGATCTTCTCCGTGATGAAAAACAGGTTGAGTCATTCACTTCACAGCCCGGTTTGCAACAGTTGGACAAGTTAGTTTCCGATATGCAGGATGCAGGCTTATCGGTGGAAATCAAAATAGAAGGAGAAAAACGTGAAATCCCCCAACTGGTAGATCTCTCGGCTTATCGTATAATAGAAGAAGCACTTACCAATACACTCAAACATGCTAAGGCTACCAAAACGATTATCAGTATGATTTTTCAAAATGGAACGCTTATCTTAGACATAACTGACAACGGTCACGGAATTCCCAATGAGGGGAAAACAGGTTCCAGTGGAAAAGGTTTGATAGGAATGAGAGAAAGGGTGAACCTGGTAAAAGGAGAATTGTGGACGGGCAACGATCCGAACGGGGGATTTCGTGTCAAAGTAAAACTTCCATTGGGTGAACAAAAATGAGTATCAGAATACTGATAGCAGATGATCAGGCAATGGTGAGAGCAGGATTCCGTATGATTCTCGAAATGCAGGATGATATGGAGGTTGTGGGAGAAGCAGCTGATGGAGCTGAGACTGTTTCTGCAGTAAAGAAACATAAACCTGATATTGTCTTAATGGACATACAGATGCCCGGCATGGATGGCCTGGAAGCAACCCGTCGCATTGTTGAGATGCACGATGAAGTCCAAACCAGGGTCCTGATACTCACCACGTTTGAACGGGATGATTATATTTTCGAAGCACTCAGGACCGGAGCTTGTGGATTCCTGTTGAAAAATGCAACTCCTGAAGACTTAGTGGCAAGCATACGCGTTGTTGCCGAGGGTAATGCACTCCTCGCTCCATCCGTTACCCGCCGCGTTATCGAAAAGTTTGCCAATAAACCAAAACCCCAGGATTTTACAGATGATATAAACAGGTTAACATCAAGAGAAATTGATATCTTGAAATCAGTCGCGCGGGGAAAAACGAATGCCGAGATTGCTGAGGAATTCTTTATCGGCGAAGCAACCGTCAGAACTCACGTGTCTAATCTACTCAGTAAGCTGAATCTACGGGACAGAGTACAGATTGCTGCCTTTGCCTATGAAAGTGGTTTAGTTCAACCTGGTAACGACTAACAGAGAGGAAACTTCCAGCTGATTAGTCGATATGATAGTGGTAATTTTGGTTACGGAATATTACAGGAAATGGCTTAAGTAAGATGTCTATTATTAGTGTACATAACTTGAGCAAGAAATTCGGTGATATTACTGCGGTAGACGACCTGAATCTTGAAGTTAAGAAAGGTGAGGTACTGGGCTTTCTCGGACCAAACGGTGCGGGAAAAACTACTACCATTCGCATGCTGGCAGGAATCATTGCCCCCACTTCCGGATATGCAGAAATAGCCGGACAGCGGACTGACGGGAATATTGAACGTCTTCACGAGGTTATTGGCTTATTAACAGAAACTCCAGCTTTGTACGACAGGTTAACTGCCGAGCGTAACCTCAAATACTTCGCTGGATTTTACCCAATTGTTGGAATAACCCCTCAGGTAGAAAAGTATTTAAGATTGATGGGGCTTTGGGAACGCCGAAAGAATCGTGCGGGTACATTTTCCAAAGGTATGAAACAGCGGCTGGCGTTGGCACGAGCTTTACTCCACGAACCGCAGGTGCTTTTTCTGGATGAACCAACCTCAGGTCTTGATCCGGAAGCTGCTCAAGAAGTGAGAGAAATGGTTAAAAATCTTAGTAGTCAAGGGAGGACTATATTTCTTTCAACTCATAACCTTACAGAAGCAGAGCAGCTTTGTCACCGGATTGCGGTAATCCGAACCAAATTACTCGTATTGGATACAAGTGAGAACCTACGTAATCGTTTTTTCAGACAAGAGGTAAATATAAGACTGGAAAATCCAAGTATAACAATAATTAATGCAGTTAAAAGGCTTGACTTCGTGGATGATGTAGAAGAAAAAGATAATCGGTTGATTGTGCGACTAACGGAACCGGATAAAAATCACCCCGAATTAGTAAAGGAAATAGTTGATGCTGGTGGTAGAATTCTCGGAGTCTCAGAAGCTGAACACCATCTAGAGGAAATATATTTAAAACTGATTCGTGAGGAAAAAGAAAATGGGATATAGGCGGATAGTCAACATCTTACTAAAAGAGTGGCAATTCCTGTTTACAGATTTCGGTAATACTCTCTTGGTTACTCTATTACCGGTCCTGGTTATCGGTCAGTTGATACTCTATATCTGGCTTGCAGTTAACTTCGCTGGTGAATCGGCAATTAATATATCGATCTTTCAGAATGCCCTGGCAAACCTGCAAAGAGCCACACCGGAGGTGGCTTTACTATCCGGAACCGAGCAGTTTCAGGTATTGTTGCTCAGTCAATACAATTTCTTTATGCTTGTAGTCCCGGTAATGATATCGGTTAGCGTGGTTACTTTCAGTATTCTCGATGAGAAACTTTCGGGGAGCCTTGAAGCTTTACTGGCAACTCCGGTCAAGACCTGGGAACTCCTCTTGGGTAAAGCGCTGGCGGGAGCTATTCCCGCACTTATTGTTACCTGGATTTGTTCCGGTATCTTTTTAGGGATAGTTGCGGCAATGGGATGGGGATACCTTCTCGATATGGTGATGACGCCTGTATGGTTTATCAGTCTCTTTCTCTTCTCACCTGCCGTCATCATTCTAAGTTTTCTACTGGGAGTTATCGGCTCTTCCCGGGCAAAAGATGCCAAGGGGGCTCAAAACCTTGTCGTAGTGATAATTTTACCTGTACTCGCACTGATTGTTATACAAATAACCGGGATCATCTGGTTTACAGCAGTCTCAGCCCTTATTCTGGCGTTCGTTATCGTCCTGGTAGATTATTTCGTGTTACGTATTGCGGTACGGCTGTTTCAACGTGAATCCATCGTGGTTCGATGGCGTTAGTATACCGGAATTTTCTACCTGAAACCATCACTGGAAAGTGTACTGAGTCGTAACTCATTTACCATATTAGAAATACAAAAAGTGATTAACCTCATCAGGCATCTGGATATGTGAATTAATTGCTTGATGAGGTTATCACTACGGTACTTATCTTTATTATTAGTTTGTGTTTCTGGCTCTAGTAGACTCCGTATTTTTTTACCGTTTCTACCATGACTTTGACATTTTCCGGCTTGGCGTAGTCCATTGCTGAATTAGGAAATGCGACGAGACCGCCGTTTTTCCCTATTGTTTTAATTAATTTCTTACAGTGTTCTTCCACGTCCTGGGTCGAACCAGCCTGGAGTAACGTGGGAGGAACGCCGCCCTGAATGCACATGTGATCGCCCAGCACTTCTTTGGCCCTGTAAATGTCCGTGTTCTCAGTCCAGAAGGTAACCTTCCCCTTGGGAAGTTCAAGAAGGTATTCAAGGCGATCATCCCAGATACCCTCGAAGACAGGAGCCACAATGTAGCCAAGTTCAACGGCTTTAATGATAGCCTTCTTGAGGCCGGGCCAGTAGAATTTCTCGAATTGCTCTTTCGACATAAAACCGTCCGAACCCCTGTGCAGTGCCATGAAGAGTCGCGGAGGATTGCCGTCTGCGTCAGGCACAGCCGGTGCAGCCTCGGCAAACTGCCATTCCTGGATCGTTTCACAAACCTCAAGCAGCTTATCGGGGCAGCGGTACATATCCAGCATTGCGCCGCGCATACCTCTCAGCATATCCGAAATGACGTCGAATGGAGCTCCACCGGTTCCCCTGCCGAATCCGAACTGTGACGGATAGCCGAGTTGAGTTTCTATCGCACCTATGCCCATCATCATCTTCATCGTTTTTTCCTGTTCGGCATTAGACTTTATGATCTTCTCTCCCAGCGCCCTGAATTCCGGACTTGCCAGAATGCCCAAAATACCTCCGAAGAAGCCACCACGGATCATATTCCGAAGCGGCGGCAGTTTTTCGAGAGGTTCCAGAGAACCGTACAAACGGGGCAGAAAATACCTTATCGCGAAATCGGAGGGATCGGCAAGAAAGAGATCATATTCCTCCGGCTTCATATATTCACCCTCGACGAACTGGTAAGGGACATCATCGGGAAGGTTGCCGCCCGGCCACCGCTGGGTACGTGTATCGAGGAGTTCGTTTATCACTCCTGAATGTCCCATAAGCATCATACCACTTATATCGGGATCGAATTCAACAACCGTGTCGATGCAGGCTTCCCAGTAGGCGAATTGGTCATAATACTCAGTTGACAGTGGTATACCGGCATTCCGACAAGCAAAAACGCCGGTCTGTATACCAACAGGAATACGATCCGGTGTTTTCAGCAAGACAGTGTCGTATAAGCGTTTTTTCCTTTCATCATGAAGCTGTTGTACAGACATGCCGTGTTTCTGCTCGATTTCATCCTTGTATCTGCTTATCTTTTGTTGTAGTTCCACCGGGATTGTATCATTTGTCATTCTGGTTTTCTCCTTGATAGTAATGAATTTTCCCAATCTTAACTCAAACTTTGCTAAATAGCTATATGCATAACAATAGGTATTAATAAGTTCTCTCGCCTCTCGCGGGAGAGAGTTAGAGTGAGGGGGTATTTCGATTTATATCACCCTCACCTTAATCCTCTCCCGTCAAAGGGAGAGGAAATATGGATAAAGATTACTGTTACCAAGTACTAACTAAGGAAAGTACCACCAGTCAAATTCAGTCGCCGTATTCGAAGGTTCGGGATCGTAGTCCGGAGTCCTTTCCGGAGGCGTAATATATAGGTAGAAAAACCTCTTTCCTGCTTCAATTACTTTAACCGGCTTCCAGCCCTGTACGGAATAGGTCTCGATAACGATTCTTGTCCCGGGTCGAAGTTCCGTCTCGAATTTCGGCCTTAAAAACGCTATACCGCTTTGAATGAGGTATACAAAAATCACAGTAGCTTCGGAAAGGTCCTGTTCAAGAACATCACCCTCTATGAACGACACCTGTTGATCCAGGCCCATTTTTTTCGCCGCTTCTCTCGCGGTATTCACGCAGTCCGGATCTATATCTATTCCAACACATTTCTTGGCGCCTTTCTCAAGAGCAGTAAAAATAAGCCTGCCGTCACCGGATCCTAGATCGTAGACCACATCATCGGCGGTGACCGGTGCGAGTTCAAAAAATGTGTTGATAAGCTGGGGCGGTGTCGGAACCCACTTCACGAATTTAGGCATAGTTCGGCTTTCTTAAATCATTTCCTCTTTTAGTCCATGTGTTTGATCTATAGACCAAGAATCCATACAGAATGAGCCCGTATAAGTCCATCCGGGAGTAGATTCCCACCTGCGTGGGAATGACATATCCTTTTTAGTTTTTCCCGCCCTTCCTTAATTTATGTTTATATATCTGTTGAGCGGGAATCAAAAGCATCCCGGTTCGTCATAGTCACGCTATTGTATTAAAAAATAACCGAAATACCGGGTAATCATATCTTAAAATCCCTCTCTTTCTCCCTTTAATAAAGGAAGATAGCTAACAAGGCGGATTATTAGTGATCATCGAGAGGGATTTTAATTGTACTTAACTATTTTTTAGAACTTAGGAATTAGGATTTAGTATTTCTACTCTGATATCTGATTACCGCCCCTTCCAGACAGGCGGCCTTTTTTCACCGAAGGCGGCAGTTCCTTCTCTGGCATCTTCGGAAGCCATGACGTTCGGACCGAACCTGGCCGGTAAAGCTTCTTCTAAAGGCATATCAATATTCTTCCTTACCGTCTCTTTTATAGCCTGGACTGCCAGCGGAGCTACTTCTGTCATTCTCCTTGCCATATCATACGCAGCATCCATCAACTCAGCACCCGGTACAACATGATTAACCAGACCGATCCGATAAGCTTCCTCGGCAGTGATCAAATCTCCCGTCATCATTATCTCCAGCGCCGCCCCCAGGTTTACCAGTCTTGGCAGCCTTGCCATTCCTCCACCTCCGGGGATAATTCCCCGCTTCGGTTCGGAAAGACCCATCTGCACGCCTGCGGCAGCGATCCTTATATCGCAGGCGAGTGCGGTTTCCAGTCCGCCGCCGACCGCAACTCCATTAATGGCAGCGATAATAGGCTTCCAGATATCGATATTACCGGCCATCAGGCTGGGAATTTTTGATTCATCTCCCGTACCCCTGGGGCGACCACCGGCAAGGCTGGCTGCCATCTCTTTCAGATCCATTCCGGCAGAGAACGCCTTGTCGCCGGCTCCTGTCAGGATAAGCACCCAGCTGTCATTATCGTCCTTAAAATCTGCCAGCGCTTCCCCCATCTCTCTTCTCATGGCGGCATTCATCGCGTTCCTGGCTTCCGGCCGGTTCATGGTTAGTACCGCGATATGGTCCTTCTTTTCGTATAGAGTAGCTTCACCCATTTTCTTCTCCTTCTCAATCCTTTATTATATTGCCTCATTTTACAGGTCTGGCATCTGGAAAGTCTATCGCACTGGCAATACCTTTGTCATTTTTCTTAACTACCGCCTGTCAGAGAAAGAACAAACTGAAGATATACTTCAGCCGCCTGTAACACCTGTTTAAATGATACAGCTTCCTCAGGCGTATGGGCTGCTTCCAGCAAACCCGGACCCAGTATTATTGGATTCACTCCGGCGGACCAGAGCAAATTCCCATCCGAATGACTCCTGAAGTCCTGGTATTCCCAAGGTAGAGAAAGCCCTTCGTAAACCTTCCTTAACTTTTCAACTACCGGTCTTTCCTGTGATATCTGGTAACCTGAGTAGGTATCTTCAAACCTGAGATCAGCGTTCAACTCAGGGAATTCCACTTCTATGTCCTCTATCAATTGCTGTAATTCAGTTTTCAATGTATCGATCCTTGAATCGGGAGGAAGATGCAGATCAAGCCATGCTTCACAAATATCGGCTACTATAAATCCCTCGGGGAAACTTGATAATTCTCGAATATTACAAACCGGCTTTTGAGAAGCTGTTTTAGCATATTCCACGACCTTCAGCAGTAGTTTGAGCATACTCTCTATAGCATTTTGTCCATACTCTGGCATAGCGGAATGTGCCCTTTTCCCTCTGGTTCTTAAAAAAACCTCCAGGTAACTGTAGTGGTTGAGGCATGGGATCATATTGGTCGGTTCACCGATCACAGCCCAGGGAAAGTCATATTCATCGATCAGTGTCCTTACGCCTTCGTTATTCTCTTCTTCATCGATCACCAGTGCCAAACCGACCGGTGGTAACGGCTCTCCCATCTCACCAAGAACCGTAAAAGCTTCTATCATGGCGGCACAACCACCTTTCATGTCAGCTGTACCTAAGCCTGATATTGTATCTCCGTTTTCTGTGAATCGGTAATCTTCCAGATCATACGCCGTTACCGTATCCAGATGTCCAATAAAGCATAAATCAATCTCATCATATTCCCTGGGTATTAGTATCAGGTTATAGCGTTGCTTATCGACCTTCTGCTTTATGACTTTCAGGTGCTGTTTCTTGAGGTATTTATAGATATACGCGGTTATTTCCTCTTCTTTTCCTGACGGGCTATATATGTCTACCATATTTCTAAGAAGATTCTTAAGCCTTCCAACCTGTATCGTCGCTATTGAGTTTTGAGTATTTTTCACGTATAGTTTCCTTTGCTGAACGCTGATGCAAATTATTCCGGTTGTACTTTCTTTCCCAAATTCTTTTTCTGGCGTTTAAGTGTTTTAGCCAGCCATATATGTTTTCTACGCTCGGTAAAGCCTATTGCCCTGAAGAAACCAATAGCTCCGAAATTATTTGCTTCGGTATCACACATAATCATCCTCACCCCGTCCTCCATCATTCTATCCTCTAACCTGCGATACAGTCGCTGCCCCAGATTGGTCCTTTGATACGCTTTATCAACTCCTATCCAGCTTAAGTAGCCGTATTTATTCCACGCCGTGCCTTCCTTCATTATCGTGGTAGCGATTATAAATCCGAGTATTTCTCCCTGCTTTTCGGCTACCAGGCAGTACTCCCGGTCGGATCCGAAATAATCGGTAACCTCATTAGGATCCCAGGTACGGTAAAGAATCGGTAGTTTGTCGCTAGTAAAAAGGTCTTCTCCCAGATGATAGACCGAGCTTATATCGTCGATATCCATTTGCCTGATCGTAATTTCGGAACCTTTCTTTTGTCTATTACTCTCTTGAACCATGACCCTCCCCCAGTATTTACTCTATTATATCTGAACAGATCAACGAAATTTTTACTCCGGTTACCTGCGATGTAATCTCGCAGATTTTGATATCCAGTCAAAGTCTATTTTCAGAGAATAGTGCGGTAATAATGTATCTCGTTTTCAGAGGTTAAGGAAATTTTATCGGCCATGAGTACTCATGGCCGATATTTCACGATATTTATGTTTAACGCCAGGCATCAATACTGTAGGCGGGATCGGATCTGGCACTCCGGCCATCAGTCCAGAGACCTACTTCTTCTCCGCCGCCGGTAACGATGATACAGTTCTCAAAGGGATCTCCTACCGCCGGGACCATGTAGTCCTCGTCCAGTTCTTTCCATGGTTTCCCAGAAGTAGCTTCGATACCCTTCCAGGCATTGGTAGTGACATCAGGCCTCTGGTGAGTTCGGTATTCCCGTACCGTCATGAAACTCTTATTATACAGCCATTCATATACCTCGTCCTTGGTCTTAAAACCATAGAGCTGGAGGTCACGAGCCATTTCAGGCAGCATCAGGAAGGTTTTTCCGCCTTCCCAGTTTTTCCAGAGGCTGTCGACAAAGTATTCCATCCAATTATGGGGACCGGGAATTCCCTTTACGCCCAGTCGTCTGCCGATACCGCCGTGACCGCTCTTCTGGAACTCCCGGTATCCTCCGGGCATAAATTCCGTTCTCTGTAGGGTACGGGAATGATGGATTCGAAGATTATAGACACAGCTCTCGTCTTTCCCGAAATCATACTCTTCTCTCAAGCTAGCCCAGCCCGGCGGTAATGCATCATCATTCTCAGGAATACAATTAAAGAGACCGGCTCCCCAGACTCCACAGTTGGTAACATTGGGAATATTTCCTCCCAGGTTACGCCACATCAACTCGGCAGCCCGACCTATAGCCCTGTTTGACTGGTTCCCCGGACCGAGTACATTGGTATCGAAGTTCATGTCGATTTCCTTGGCGTACGGACCACTGACCACGAACATATCGCCGCCGCGCCCGTCACCGCAACCACCTCCGGCTTCGGCTATCGCCAGCAGAAGCGGCATGTGCTTCGGTTCGCATCCTGCCATCACACCGATAGTGGCAATTTTCTCAACGGTCGCTTTCCGCCTCATAGGCATGAAGTAGACCGGCTCTCCCTTTTTACCTGAACTTCCCATCTGTTCGATGCGGTCTCCAGCACGATGGTCGGCATGATAGACGATTATTTCATCAGGTTTATGGCTGGTACCACTAAGCATCCTTTCAACCAGTTCTTCAGTTGGCTGAACGACAGGCAGCCCATCGGTATATTTACAGATTGATGCGTTATTGTACAGTTGAGGAATATGTTCAGCCTGCTTGAAGAAATCCTGGGCTTCCTGGAGTGTCCCTTCGAAGATATAACGAGGGTTACTGAAATCCCATTCGGGTGGATTCTTCTCTTCATCCGTTAAAGGTCGTACCAGCGCATCTAGAAGTTTATCAATCCAGGATTCAACATCCTCCGGTCCTGGCACATGACGCGAACCCCAGATCCGTCTCATGTCGGGAATACCATTTAGCCTGCACGCCTGTTTCCAGCATTCATCCTGGTCTTCGAAAATGATAAAGACACTCGGTATCCCTGCTTTTTCTATCGATGATAAATGGGGCAACTGCTCCCATATAGCCCCGTGTCACCAGACCACGCCACGGATAAGTGCATCCGTGGTCTTCATCTCCTCTTCGGAAATAGCTATGCTCCCCGCTTTCGTGGCATGAGCGGCAGCATAGCTGATATTCCATTTCACCTGGGGGTATCGTTCCGGCAGCATCTTGACCAGGGGAATGAGAATTCCCTGCTCACCTCCGGCTCCGACACTCATCGTAATCCTCGCCCCGTCAAGCGTCTCAAGCCGTGGTGCCAGCGGATGAAGCTCTACCGGTTCCTGTATTCCGACAGGATTCAAGTACTTGTATACCGTGTCTTTTTCTCCCATCATCTCCTCCTCAAATAAAATATTGTATGTAGCAATTATATTGGGTTAAACCAAAAATAATCAAAGTGAGATTATACCTAAAACAAAGATTATACGGTTATTAGTGTTTTGAATTTGTTTAAAGCTTAGAGATTAGGATTTAGAATTTCAATGAAACCTAACTACCGGAAGATTCAAGGGCAAGAAGCCGCATTTTCATTTCGATTCCTCCGGTGAAGCCGCCCATACCGCCGTTACCCGCGATTATCCTGTGACAGGGAATTATGATGGGCAATGGATTCCTCCCCAGTGCCCGGCCTGCCGCCCGTGATGCTTTTGGATTGCCAGCCTGCGTTGCCACCCAGAGATAACTTCTAGTCTCACCGTACGGGATAAAACACGCCGCCTGCCAGACTTTCTTCTGAAACTCGGAAGCCGATGTTAAATCGAGTTCGTCAGGGAATGTTACTCTTTCACCTTGAAAATATTTGATGATCCGCTCTACAAGATCCGGCAGGAGTTCCGTATCTAAATCGTCATTGCCTGATTTTTCACCCAGTGATATCACTGCTTCTTCTTCGGTTTCGCAGGGAAGCGTTACTACGGAAATCCCCTTTTCGGTAGCACCAATCCCAACATACCCGAACGCGGTATCGATAATGCGGTATCGCAACGTTATTTATCTCCATAAGGCAGCAGCCTGACGCTGCCCCCCGTAATATCCAGTATAACGCTCTCACCATCAGCAAGGCCGATATCGTTAACCAGTGATTCTATCTCCTCGTCACTCAAAACTGGTATTTCAGCCTGAACTTCCCCCTTGTAGACAAGTCGCCTGACATGGTAACCAAGTCTCTCTTCGATACGGTCGACCAGTTCTTCGGTTTTCTCACCAGCTATTATATTCACTCTCTTACGTCGATGCAGTTTTTCAGCGCCGAGACTCTGGTCTTCACGCAGCACCCGCCAGTGGTATATCAGTACCGGTACTGCTGCCAGGAAACCGGAGAGACTCCAGATTATATTTTGTAAAAATTCAGTACCGAAATCACTCTGGAGAATACCGTTAATCACCTGGTATACGATTACTACAAGAGTAGATACGGCTGCAATAATGGAAAAGCCAAGAACGGCGTAAAGGAAGATACGGCGGGATCGTACTCCTCTTTCCGTAACTCCCCTCTCCTCCACCGTATGAATGATTTTTCGCCAGTAATAAATCCAGATAGGAACACCGACCAGCAGCAGGGCAAGAGACAGGCTCAACTGTTCACTCCACCAGCCGGCTGAAAAAATCGTAGCTGTGGCGAAGACATCGAACAACCTGTCAAACAAAACGCCGAGTAGAAATACTATGCCGGAGACCATCGTTCCCAGGCCGATAAATCCCATAAGGTAGAGATAAAGTCTGCGGGGCGAGAACTTGTTGATTCCAAGCTGTTCTGCTTCTTCCTCCACTATCTTCCGGTGATAAAACCAGACAGCCGCCGCAACAATCATGGTCGGAATTGTCCACCCCAAGAACCTGAAATACAGATCGTCACCAGCCAAACCGTTGAAGGCGATATACAGCATTTTATACAAAATCGTGATGAGAGCAGCCAGTCCGGCAACCGTGCTTCCGGCTATTGTCATCAGATAAAGGTAGACCTGCCGTAGAACCGACTGGTAATCATCCCTCGCCATGCGGAACCAGAAATACCACCAGGTGAGTGCACCGGTTAACATCCAGCTTATATTCTCACTGAGTACGTTCCCCCATAGATTTCCTTGGACAGTCTGACTGCCCCAGACAGGCAGGTAGAAAGACGAAGAATTCAGTATCTGGACAATACCGTTGATGAGCCAGGACAGGCCGACCGCAACAAGTATGTAGGTATACCATCGTCTGAGTGTTTTTGCGACGGGTGAAGGCTGTCCTTCTTTATCTTCGACGTTCCGGTGGTAAAACCACAGGCAACCGGTAACTACCGCCAGAGATATCGCTTCTGACGGGAATTCTTCCATCTGAACTCCGGACAGTATCCAGCGCAAGGTAATGAAGAAATTACTCAAACCGGTTATGGCGGTAACGGTAAGAACCAGGTTCAGGTAAAACTTTCGGATCGCTGAACCTATTTCCAGAGTATCGCCGGATACTTCTCTCTGAATTATTCGCCAGAATAGGAACCAGAGGGTACCGGAAATGAAAAGCATTGCCAGTCCCATACTCAATTGCCCTTGAGAGTATGAACGCCAGCCTGCATCTCCGAACAGCAGGTCGAAGACAAGGGACAATAGCGTGTTGATACCACCCGCGAATATACCAAGGTTTACTATGGCAAGTGCGTATAAAAAGAACCTTTTAACTGTACTCATTTTTTAAACCTCTGTCAGTAAATGACCATATAGAGCGGTGATGTTATTTTCCAGACACCCTCTTGCTTTTCGAGCGTAAAAGGATAATACCTTGTATCAACCGGGTTACTGAAAACTCCATCGGGGTTAAAAATCTCTATCGAAACACTGACTATCGCTTTTTCTCCACGAAGCTCCGGTTCGCCGATTATTGCTCTCCAGGCATCAGCCCATTCACGGTACATAAACATTCCGGACCATTCCTCGTACGTACCGTATCTGAGATCGCCTTTCAGTGAGGAAGGAGACAGGTAGCCATACGCTTCTTCGTAATTACCGTCCTTTATAGCGTATATATACCTCTGTACAACACCTTCCGGTGTATTTTCGGGCAGCAGTTCAATCTCACCTCTCCCCGGCAAGGTAAGAACAAGTACAACAGCCAGGATTACCAGGATGCCGAGTGCAGAACCGAAACCGAGTAACCACTTATTTGATGATTTCATCGTATAGCTTCTCAAATAAAATATGATTAGCATTAATTATAGCAGGTGAAGTCAATAATATCGCCGTTATTTCCAGCTATATTTTCATTACATGGTATAATACCAGAACATGCTAAAGCGTAAATCCTGGAGGAAAGAAATGACTATCGTAGCGAAGGATAAAAGTATACAGATTGAAAAAATGTCTCTCGGACCTTACGAGACGAATACCTATATCATTACCTGTCTAAACACGAAAGCAAGTGCTGTTATCGATGCTCCGGGTGAAGCTGAGAAAGTTTTAGAAGGAGTGAAGGAAACCGACGTTAAATACATACTCATGACCCATAATCACATGGATCATACAGGTGCGATGGCTGAGCTTCGATCTGCGCTGGGGGTACCAATAGCAGCCCATGAAGCCGATGCCAAACGTATGCCCTTGAAACCTGATACGTTTCTCAACGATGGTGATTACCTGTCAGTAGGTAACCTTAAGATGAGGGTGATTCACACACCCGGACACACTCCCGGCGGCCTGTGTTTCTACACGGACAAATATCTTCTTGCCGGAGATACCATTTTCAAGGACGGACCGGGCAGGACAAATTCTCCTGCTGCTCTGAAACAGATCATAGAATCCATTACGGGGAATATATTCACTCTACCGGATGATACGCAGATATTCCCGGGCCATGGCGATTCTGCAGTACTGAAAGAAGAAAAGGACAAGTACGGGGTATTCGCTTCAAAATACCATGATCCGAAATTATGCGGTGATATCGTCTGGTTGACATCCTAATAGGAAAGTACAAATTTCAAAATACTTATATTTCATCTGAAAAGTTCGACTCGGTGGAATGACTCTGCCAGTTCGTAATCTTCACCCTGAGCGTACATTCGGCTTCGCTCCTTTATCCGTTTTTCCATCTCGACAAGTGGAGCCGCACCGACCTGGCTTTCATGGCAGCGCAGAGCCCTGACTTTCATATCGAAAACATCGGTAATATCGATGTTATAATTCGGTTCTTCCGAAGCCCATAACAACACTTCTTTCACCTTGAACGGCTTAAGGCCTTCCTCATTAAGGTCGGGATAAGCGTACAAATCCCTGGCATAGGGAAAAACCGCATCCAGCACTACCTGTCCGGTAACCCGGTGATCACGATGCCAGATATATTTCCGGTAGGGATCAACGGTAATAACAGTATCGGGACAATACATCCGTATCAGACGCACCAGTTCTTTCCTGAATTCAGGAGTTTCTTCCAGTCCCTGGTCGGGATGTCTGAGAAATATAACTTCTCTCACTCCGAGAACGTCAGCCGCAGCCAGTTGCTCCTTCTCCCTGGTAGCAGCGAGCTGTTCCGGTTTCACAGCGGGATCGTTCGTACCCTTATCTCCATTGGTGCATAAAACGTAAACGACACTTTTGCCTTCTTTTATCCATTTCGCTACCGTTCCGCCGCAACCACCTTCGGCGTCATCGGCATGCGGTGATATCACCATTACATCGACCGTTTCGGGCATAATAACAGGGCCTCCTTAAAAATGTGCTCAATAAATTGTATAACATTCACCAGCCTGATACAATTTAGGCGGAGGTACTGCCACTCGAAATGAGCAAATCAGAATACGTCATCAGGAACTATAACGAATCTGATTTCGAAGCCTTCTCAGAAGCATTCAAACAAGATAAGAGGATCGAGTCTCCGGTGGACCGGGTGAAACGGCCTGGAATCTCACCTGAAAATAACCTGTTCATTGCCGAAAACGGGAAAAAGATGGTCGGTTATGCTCTGGCAGAACCGGAATTATCGATAAACAGGATAATTCTGCATTGCTGGGTACAACCAGACCATAGAAGAAAAGGTGTCGCCAGGGAGCTCGTAAACCGAGTTATAAACCGGGCCGAAGAATTGAATGTTCAAGCGGTACACGTGGATATCTCCTCGAACAACAGTATTGCCAGGAATGAACTACCGAAGCTAGGCTTCAAGTATGTAAGGCGGTATCTCGAACTGTTCCTGGCTATCGAAAAAATACCGGATAAAGACCTTGAAAAAGCAAGGAAAGAATGCCGGCAGTTGCAGCCTGGTGAAGAAGAAAAGCTGTCGGATATTCAGAATCGGGCTTTTGCCGATCACTGGGGATATCATCCCAATACTCCGGAAACAATAGCGTACGATATCAGTTTGAGTCACCGCTCTCTACAGGATATAGTGGTAACCTGCGAAGAGAACTCCATACGCGGATACTGCTGGACCGAGATCATCGATATAGCGGTGGAATCCAGTAAGGAGAAACACGGCATCATCTACATGATAGGCACCGAGCCTGAATATCGTGGAGAAGGGCTCGGGAAAAAGGTACTGCTTGCCGGTCTTTCTTACCTCAAGAGTCAGGGGATAAAGACCGTGAGTCTCTCGGTTGACAGTGAAAACAGGATAGCATATGAGCTTTACCGTTCGATGGGATTTGAAGAACGGGGAAGTACTCTTTGGTATGAGAAGAAACTGGGTTAAGCTACCGGGATATAGTAATTATCCAGTACAAGCCTGAATTCATCGGCAAGCGCTTCCGCGATGTTTGCCCAGGCAAATTCCATTACAGAATCTCTCATAGTTGCGGCTGATACATGTTCGTTATCCGACCTGTTAAGCAGTAAATCGATTTTTTCAGCCAGCAAGCTTGGATCATTACTATCGATCACGTAACCGGTTTCACCCTGCCTTACTATATTCCTAAGATCACCGACGTCGTTAGCCACGATAGGGGTGCCACAGGAAAGAGATTCCAGTGCTACCAGCCCGAAACTCTCGTAAAATGACGGAATCACGCAGACATCGGCAGCGCTATAGTAATAAGGCATTCTGTTCTGCTTAACGGTACCGGTAAAAATTATCCTGTCTCCAATACCCAGTTCTTCTGCAAGTGCTTTCAGATGAGTAGTTTCTTCGCGGCTGCTTTCACCCCCGCCAATAATAGCCAGTGTGGCGTCATGGCTTCTTTTAAGATAAGAAAAAGCTTTAATCAGGCTAGCAATGCCTTTAAGAGGATCAATTCTGCCTACATAGAGTATGATTTTCCCGTTATCAAGTCCAGTTTCTCTACGTGCTTCACCTTTGTCCACAGGCCTAAAGAGTCCAGGATTCACACCACACGGAACGATGCCGATCCTCTCAGGTTTAACTCCATATTGATTAACCAGTTCTGCTTTTTCTCTTTCAGTGGGAGCGATAATATGGTAGCTGCTTCTTGCCAGTTCACCTTCTGTTGCGATGCGGAGTTCAGGCTCTGTTTTACCGATTCCTATAGAATTCTTAACCACTCCGAGAGTATGGAACATCGTTACATGAGGGACGCCCCACCATTGCTGCAGGTATTCTCCTATCCAGGCGGAAAGCCAGTAATGACTGAACACAATATCATATTCCAGGTTGTTCTCTTTACGATAGGCTTCTAAGCCGCAGGCAAAATCCGGGAGATGAGAATAGACGGCAAGCTTGTGTATCTGTTCCATTTCGCCTGCTTCAATGTGAATGAGTCGTGCATTATGACCCAACTCTACTACTATCGGATCTGCCGGGTCATGGACACGGGTATACGCATCTACGGTATGGCCTAATTTACCCAATTCCCGGGCAAGCTCCACAATATAGACACTCATTCCGCCGGTATCTTTTGTCCCGAGAGTACCAACCGGGCAGCTGTGAGCGCTAATCATTGCTATTCTTAATTTGTCTTCCCCCAATTTACTCCTCTTCCCGCCGTCAATTAATGGATATACGACAATCCGACAACTGTGTTTCTTTCCCACCAAGACGAGACTTATATACTTCGTTACCCTTTAGAAAGTCAAAAACCTTCTTGCCTGATTCTATACTGTCCTTTATACAAAGTACTTTACTGAGTAATCCGACACTGAGTGAAATATATTCTTTCTCAAAACCACTGTTATACAGGTATATAGTATCATTATAATCAAAATACATAATTATCGCAGCAGGAATCGTTTCTATCTCCAGGAGACCAAGCTTTAGTATTCCTGCATTTGCCATCGATTCTGTCATAGACCTGAAAAACGACTCCCGTTTCTGAGTAAGGAAATCAGCTTTATAACCTCTGCTTTCCGTAAACATTTTAAGAAATGTATCAAGTGCTTCGATAACCGGAGTACTTCCGCTTATCGAACGATATTCGAAGTTCCCAACCTCTTCCAGCCTTCTCAGCTTCCGCCTGACCTCATGTCTCTGCTTTGAGTTCAACACCAGGAGATAATCATCCCAGGTGCACGGTAACTTCATTTCCAGCGTAACATCACAGGGAGTCAAGGTTACTTCACATCCACGACGTAAAGCGGCATCGGTAATACCCGTAAGTACTCTGGAATCCGGTCGTAACGATTCAAGATTGAGTTGTTTAACACCTTTCCGCTTAAGATCATCAACTAGCGCATCAAAGAAATCCTGATCTCTATTCGGTAAAACAATGAGATCCAGGTAATCACAAACATCGGCACTACCAATAATCGAGGTTATACCATTCTCAATCATAAGAGGGGCAATTCCGATAACGCTATCGTCCTCTCTCACAGAAGTCAGATATAACTCGCGATCATTACCGAACACACTCCACCAGACTTCGAGCCACATTGGAGATATAAAAAGAGGTTCCCACTCCAGGCGAGTGGTATAATTATCGCGAATCTCTAAAAGGCTACGAAAACTCTCTTGAGAAACAGAACGACTCATGCTTTCTATAAGTTTATCATTCTCAATGAAAGGCAATCAAATGACAATAGTCACAGTTGCACACCCCTTGAAGCTGATTCAACACTGCTGTAAAATGAGCAGACACCGTTAATATTCTATCGAGTGAATATGTTTTTTGATAAAGTAAGAATTTTATCACTTATATTTTCTGTCGTCATATGCTTTCAATTCCTTATTGCTCAGCCGGTTGACGCGGAAGAAAGACCAGAGATAGTCAAAGAACTAAACTTCGTCTTCTGTCACGGAATGGGCGGAAATCCCTGTGCTTTCCAGAATATAACCGACAGGATAAACAAACTACTCCCATATTTTATCGACCGTTACCAGGAAAAATATCCTGGTATTTCGGTTAAGGTAAATACTCTCGACAGATGTTACCCGGCATATGTCGACATTAATACCTGGGCAAACAATATTGCCAATAGTATAAACGAGCATTTGGAAGGAAAAGACAACCTGATTTTAATCGGACACAGTATGGGAGGAAAGACAGCTCTGTTCGCCACTGCTCACAATGTCGGCAATATCACGGACAGGGTAGCCGCGGTCATCACCATCAATAGCCCGATAAAGAAACTGGATGATTATTACGTGCCCGGTGGAGGACCGATGGCTGATTACTGCCGTACTACGCAATTAGGTAATGATCAAGGAGTATGTGATTCAGTGGCGTTTTATGACAGTAGTGCTGATGGTCTAACAGTCAGTCGAGAGAAACGGTGGCTCGCCTTTATATCAGCAGAACCGTCTCCCCTTAGTCCCTTATATAACCAGGGTGGCGTGGACATATGGCCGAGAAATCTGGATGATGGTGTCGTGCCGCTTCCAGCACAGTTTTCTGAAGGAGCAGATGTGGTTTATTATGGAGAACACCAGCACAGTGACGTCGGCGCGAAGGATACTACTTCTCTATTCCTGGCAAATAACATATTGTTTTACATCTTCGGTTACGAAATTGAGTTTTCAGTTCCTGCCAGAACCGGTATTATCAAGCATGAGGCAGACTGGCTGCTGGGAACTGACCAGTGGTCGGATATTGTCGGAGGTATTCCCACCGCAAACGGCACCATTACTCACAGGAACTCGACTTTCTACAAATGGCAACAATGGGAGGATATAATTGGAGAATGCGAACCGGGAGACGAAAGATCATACAGCCATGTACACTTGGACTCGGTGCCACTACTTACTTCCATCAGAAGTGCCAGTTGGGTAAATTCAGTTAATACTAGCGATTGCAGGCTCAAAGTAACCACCTCTGCTGCTCCCCTTACAGCAGTTGAAGCAGATTGGACAGTATTCAGCGCGGGAATGCTTCCCGAAGAAACTCCACGTTCATTTTACGATATCGAAATAATTAGGGGGACTCCTCTGGCAAGTATCATTGACGTTAATTGGTGGAAAGATGATCCCCTTAATCCGGTGATATGGATACGGTCTCAAGCCCAGAGTCCTTTCAGATGGTTCGAGGCCAGGTGGACGACTTACAAGAAAGAGAATAAATATGTAACTTTAATTAATGATATTCCTGTGAAGGTGATTTTTCCGGAAATTGAACCAGAATCTCCTCCTCAGGCGGTAGAATAACCCGCTCGTTTTCCACGGGTGGTGTTGAAGGAGGCTCTGGAGGAGTTGGTTCGGTAATCTGTTTTATATGTCTGATGCCATGTGTAGCAGCATTCTGCAAAATCAGTCCGAGACCGGCAAAAAATAATCCTGCAAATAATTCCGATGTAAAGACAGCCAGTAATATCCCACCAGCCATGATAAGGAATCCCGCTGCCCAACCAGTAAAACCGGCGATGCGTGTGGCACGTTTGATATTATTAGTAGCTATCCAGAGTATACTGCGAAATATTCTTCCTCCTTCGAGAGGATAGGCTGGAATAATATGGACAAGGCTAAGTGTAAAATAGAAAAACGCCAACCAGTTCAGAGGAATCCCTACAGTATCCGGACTATCGTTTCCGAATACCAGATGGGCGAAATAGAAGATTCCAGTAATGATTAAATTCAGGAGCATACCGGATACGGCCAGAAGAATCTGACGCGACGGCGATGTTGTTTCATAATCAGGTTGAATCAGTCCTCCAAATGCGAATATAGTAACTGTCTTGATAGCAATTCCTTTGTAAACAGCGAGCAGCAGGAGAATTATTTCACGTAAACATACTGTGATGAAAAACAGGAAAGCGGTAGCAAGTCCGAGTAATACTCTGGTAACAAGTGAAGTCTCGGTAGAATAATGCGTACTCACCGTCCATGGAATCAATAATATAACCAGTAACCATGTATAGTGAACACGACAACGTGTCTTGCGAATAGTGCCCATTTTTACAGTATTCAATAATTTCATATAAATGGTCTCCTATTATAACAGATGTCAGGAGATATGCGTACTCACCATCCTGATACTGGAATTCACTGTATGTTTAATATACAATAGACACAGAAATCCACCGTTTTTAACCCCTAAAGAACAGGAGAATATATTATGTCCGGAACATTCGATAAACAAGATATCGAGAAAATTAAGCGGAAACGACAGGAATGGGAAAACGGTACGCTGAAGAAACAGCTTGACAGGTTTAACATTACCGATAGCGAAAACGAGTTTTACACACCTGCCGATATTGCGGACTTCGACTTCATGGAGAAAGTAGGTTTCCCCGGTGAATATCCCTTCACCGCCGGAGTGTATCCCTGCCAGGTTCCCGGCAGTGGTCCAGTAACTGGTGGCTACCATATCGGAGGTGGAGGAGGCCTGGTCAGAGCCGGACGCTATCTTGGTTACGGTACTGCCGAAGATACACGCGATTATTATCAAAGCGAAATACTCCGCGGCAGAACCGGCGGTCCCAATATAGCTTTCGACCTTCCGACACAGATAGGCCTTGACTCGGACGATCCGATGGCCGAAGGTGAAGTGGGCAAAGCAGGAGTCGCCTACGACACTCTTGCCGATTTCGAGACTATATATGAGCCATTCCAGGATAAGAACAACCTGGACAGCATAGCGTCCAACTGGACGATTAACGCACCGGTAAACGTAATTCTTGCCGCTTACGTCGCCCTGGCGGAAAAAAGAGGAATCCCGGCTTCGAAACTCAGGGGGACTCTCCAGAATGATATTATCAAGGAGTATGTGGCACGCGGAACCTATATCTATCCTCCCAGGGAGTCACTTCGGGTAACCAGGGATACCTTCGTCTACTGCAACGAGTATGCGCCCCTCCTCAATCCGATCAGTATTTCCGGTTATCATATGAGAGAAGCCGGCGCTACCAGGATACAGGCGCTGGCTTTTACTCTAGCTAATGCCTCAGCTTATGTACAGTGCGGTATTGATGGTGGTCTTGACGTCGATTCGTTCGTCAATCGATTCACTTTCAATACCCTCAGCGGCAGCATGGAGATTTTACCCGAGATATGTACCCGCAGGGCAAGCCGCCGTATGTGGGCCAAGATAATGAGAGACTCCTTCAAGAGCGAGAATCCGAGGAACTGGATCCTGAGAGAAGCAGGTGGATTCCTTACCGGAGCATGGACATCCACCAGCCAGAGGCCACTGAACAACCTTACCCGTGCCGTAATCGGCGGAGTCGCCGGCGCTTTAGCCGGCTACATACCGTCGGCTGAGCCACCGTACGACGAGCCGCTGGGACTTGGCTGGAGTATCGAAGCCCAGCAGCTTGCCGAAGACGCCGCTAAGATTCTCTACTGGGAATCCAAATTAAGCAAAGTTACCGACCCGCTGGCTGGTTCATACTATATAGAAGCGATGACCGACAAGATAGAAGCGGAAGCCTGGGCATTGATCCACCAGATAGAAGAAATGGGTGGTTCGCAGGGAGCCATCGAAAACGGATTCATGCAGCGTGCGGTTGCCCAGAGCGCGTATGAGTACCAGAAAAAACTTGAAACCGGTGAAGAACTAGTTGTCGGAGTAAACGCTTTCACCGATGAACAGGAACTTGAAGTTCTGCCCAACCGCTTGATTCCGTATCCCTACGACGCCACCAAACGGGCCGAAGCGGAAAAGAAACAGCTCGCCAGGCTGGCTAAAGTAAAGGAAGAAAGAGATAACGAAAAGGTCAAATCATTACTGGCAAAGCTTGAAGAAACGGCAGCCGATGAGAAAGCTAATATAATGCCGCTGACCATAGAAGCCGTGAAAGCGTATGCAACGATCGGTGAGATTACCGGGACACTGAAGAAGGTCTTCGGTGAATATTCGGGATATGGTAAGATTTAATATAAGCCGATAATAAGAACAGGAGTGAATCCTTAAAGTGAACGATAAGAGGAAGATAAAAGTTATAGTAGCCAAACCCGGTCTCGACGGTCATGATCGCGGTGCTAAAGTGATCACGATGGGTCTGAGAGAAGCCGGAATGGAAGTAATTTACACCGGTTTAAGACAGACTCCTGAAATGATAGCCCAGGCAGCTCTGGAAGAACAGCCGGATGTAATAGCGTTGAGTTGTCTTTCCGGCGCTCATCAGTCGTTGTTTCCGCGGGTAGTCGAAGAGTTGAAAAAACGGGATATGAACAATGTTCTGGTTATCGGCGGCGGGATTGTCCCCAATGAGGATATTCCCTTCCTGAAAGAAAAGGGGATAAGCGCTGTATTTGGTCCCGGTACTTCGATTAAAGAGTTATCGGAATACATCCGCGAAAAAGTATAATCCACGCTGTGTTTCAGCAGGTAATACATTACTATTACTTAGTTACTATAAGGAGGATAAATAATGTCCAAGAACAAGGTGCCACTGGCTGAAGGCCTTTTCACATGGCCTTCCGATCAGCCGAAGCTTATTGGCAGTAAATGCAAGGTATGCGGGACACCAGCTTTCCCGAAATCACCCTACTGCACTAACCCCGATTGTGAAAAGAAAACGGAAAACGTTGAGGTGATCGAACTCGGCAACAAAGCAACACTCTACACCTACGCCGTACAAGCCTACCCGATGCCCGAACCGTTCAAGATGGATCCTTTCGAGCCTTTCCCGCTCGGGATGCTTGATTTTCCGGAAGGGCTGAGAATTCTTGGAATGCTGACCACCGACCAGGTCGAGATCGGTATGGAAATGGAAATGACCACCAGAACACTCTACTCGGATGACGAGAACGAATATATCACCTGGGCCTGGAAGCCAGCACAGTAAGGATAGGAGGAAGAAATAATAAATGAAAAACAGAGAATTAGCAATAGTAGGTGTGGGTGTTCATCCTTACGGCAGATGGCCCGATAAGTCTATGGCAGAACTAGGCTGCTATGCTGTTGCCGAGGCGCTTGAAGATGCTCATATGAAGTGGAAAGATATCGAGACGATGGCCTGCGGCGCCTATATGTGGATTGCCGACCAGGGAGGTGTACCTTCACTGCTTCTCGGTACATCCATTTCAACCATGATGGGCGGCACCGGAATACCGTGTTGCAATATAGTAAATGCCTGTGCTACCGGTCAGTCAATCCTAAGAGAAGCCTGCCTTGCAGTAGCCAGTGGTGAACATGATATTGCCATAGCTGTTGGCTCAGATAAATCAGCCGGCGGTTTCTTCAGACCTCAAGGTAACGACACCAGGTATGATAATGACTGGATCCGCTACGCAATGGTCGGCGAGACCAACCCGGGGTACTGGGCGATGGAAATGCGCCGGAGAATTCACGATCATGGTACCACCGAAGAAGATATGGCTATGGTAAAGGTGATAACCAGCAAGGGTGGCGTCCATAATCCAAACGCCCGTTACCGCAAAGAATATACTCTGCAGGAGGTACTCGAATCACCAATGGTCTGCGATCCCTTACGCCTGTATGAGATCTGCGCTACCAGTGACTCAGCTTCTGCGATAATCGTCGTTCCGATGGACCAGGCAGAAAAATATACGGATAGACCTATTCTTATCGAAGGTCTTGCCGTAGGTTCGCCTTCATTCGGCGATCCCTGCATTCCTCTGACTTATCTGAGCGCCTATCCCCAGGCGGATGTCGGTACACTCGGCTGGAGTGAAAGCCGGAATGCTCTCGCAGCTGCTTACAAACAGTCGGGACGAACCCCTGATGATATTGACGTAGTAGAACTGCCCGATAACAGTTCATGGCATTACCTGACTTACATGGACATGATCCTCCAGCTTCCTTACGGCGGATCCGACCAGCTACTCCGAGACGGTTATTTTAACGTACCGGACGGGAAAGTACCTGTCTGTCCCAGTGGTGGTTTCGGTGCTTTTGGTGAAGCCACTGTCGCCCAGGGACTCTGGCAATGCATCGAGGTAGCCTATCAGCTTCGTGGAGATCTTGGACCGAGGCAGATTACCAACAACCCGAAGGTCGGGCTTGCCCAGAGTTACGGGTATGCCGGAAACAACGGCGTCTGTATAATGAGTAAAGCCTTTTAATAAATCCCAAAGTATAGGATAATATGGACAGGCTGATTAATCAGCCTGTCCTTTCGTTAACAGGAGGAACAGGAATAATGTTAAAAGGAATAAGCCACACCGGTATAGCCGTAAAGAATCTTGATGAAGCGATAAAAGTCTATCAGGCGCTGGGCGCTGAACTGGGTGAAATACACGACGCTCCAGAATCGGGAATGAGAGCCGCCATGGTTTCCGCCGGTGGTGATACCCTTGAATTGATCGAGCCCGTCGGCGACGGCGGAGTGATAGCTAAATTTATAGAAAGCCGCGGCGAAGGCATTCATCACCTCTGTATTGAAGTAGATGATATCAGGAAAATGCTTGCCGAACTTGCCGAAAAAGGAGTCAGGCTAATCGATAACGAACCGAGACAGGGCATTGAAGGGATGGTTGCCTTCATCCATCCCAAGTCAATGAACGGCGTATTGATAGAGCTGCTTGAGAAGTAATTTGCTACCATTCCGTACTTGATACGGAATCCAGAGTAATTCGCCTGGTCACAGCGCACGGATATTCGAGGTAATATTCTCGATACCAGCTTCCGCCGGTATGGTGAGGAATGCGTTCTACCACTCCAGGCTCTTGTCCCGCTTGGCCTTCCGGGCTTTTACCACGCCTTTGGAAAGGGTAGTCCAGCTCAGTATACCGATAGCTGTGGTGACCGCTTCTCTCTCAGAGTCAGTCAAGATGCCTTTTCTCACTAGTTCCTGCAGGATATTCATCGCTTCTTTATGTTCCATAGGTAAACAGTGTACTCTATATCATAGTATAAGGAAAAACAAAAAAAGGGGGCTTTCGCCCCCCTTCGATCACAATTCTGTTATTACTATCCCTTGAGTTTCTTGAATTCCTCGATAAGTGCCGGAACAATCTCTTTATAATCGGCCACTATCGCGTAGTCGGCTGCCTTCATAATCGGCGCATCTTTGTCACGGTTGATAGCTACAATCTTCTTCGAGTCCTGGATTCCGATTAGATGATGGATTATCCCGGACACGCCGATGCCAATATAAAGGTTCGGGTGAACCGTCTTTCCACTCTGCCCGATCATCTGCTCATCCTGGACAGCCCAGCCTTCATCGCAGGCAGGACGGGTGGCGCCGACACTGCCGCCGAGTGACGCGGCGAGATCCTCCACCATCTTCCAGTTCTCTTTACTGCCGACACCGTAACCGCCGGCGATAACTACTTCTGCGGATTCGAGAGGTTTCACCTTTGATTCTTCCGTCTTGACTTCCAGTACCCTGGTACGAAGGTCCTGCTCAAGAATCTTTACCTCAACATTCACGATCTCGGCCTTTTTCCCTTCCTGCTTTTCGGGTTTCTTGAGGAAGCCGGGAGGGATAGTAGCCATCTGCGGTCGGTGAACCGCACAGGTGATCGATGCCATAATACTGCCACCGAACGAAGGCACGAACGCTTTCAGGCACCCATTGTCATCAACGTCGAGTCCTACAGCATGAGCGGCAAGACCGGTATGTACCTTCGCCGCGACCCTTGGTGCGAGGTCCATGCCGATGTTACTTCCGCCAACAACGAAAACCTCCGGCTTGTACTGCTTGATCATGTCCTCAAGTATCGGAGCATAAGCTTCACAAAGGTAATTTTCAAGGACAGGAGAATCAGCAATATAGACTTTATCGGCTCCGTACGCTGCCAATTCGTCGGCAAGACCGGTAATATTACTTCCCATTACTACTGCAGCCAGTTCCTGTCCTCGTTTATCAGCTATCTTACGGGCTTCACCAAGCAGTTCGGGTCCCGAATCAAGAAGTTTTCCGTGTCTCTGCTCCGCATATACCCAGATTCCATTATATGTATCAGTCATCATATCCTCCAGATATTTTATACCTCGGGAAGCACTCCGTCGGCTTTGAGTTTTTCTACCAGCTGCCGTGCAATGTCGGCAGGATCACCACTGATTACCTCACCCATACGCTGTGTCTCGATGTTAGAAACCTCGGGAACGTATGAAGGCGAACCGGAAAGACCAATCTTATCCTCGTCAACATCCATGTCATTCGCCGTGTATTTAGTGCTTTCTTTTTCCGTTGCCCAGAGAGCGCCGAAAACAGGCGGAATCCTGGGGTCATTTATCTCACCATTTACTGCCAGTGTCACAGGCAGCTTGGCTTCCACTAACATATAGCCGCCTTCTATCTTACACCTTGCATTCACCGTGTCATCATTCACAAAGGTAATTTCTTCTACATTAGTCAGATGAGGCATTCCCATGAATTCTGCGACCTGCGGTCCGACCTGGGCGGTACTTCCGTCCAGACTCTCGTTACCGAGGATGATCATGTCGACATCACCGGTCTTCTCGATACCCTTGGCCAGTACGTAGGCTGTTGCCCAGGTATCAGCACCGGCAAAGGCCCTGTCCGAAAGCAGTACTGCATCATCGACTCCCATTGCATATGCCCAGGCAAGAACATCGAAGGTACTGTCCGGCCCCATGCTGATAACCGTCACTTTCCCGCCGCGTTCTTCTTTTATTTTGAGTGCCTCTTCGATAGCGTTTCTATCCAGAGGGTTCATTATAATTGGGATACCTTCACGTCGTAGCAGCTTTGTATTCGGATCCAGGCTGAGTCTGTCCCAGTATCTCGAGTCAGGAACAGGCTTTACACAAACTACTATATTTAATGGCTTCATGCTATTTCTCCTCGCCTATTATTAGTCCTTACCATTCCAGGCGTCCCCACCAGCCGGCTGTTTCCATTGAGTTGTGGCTGAGATCTGGGTTCGCCTCACTATTGAAAGCGGCATTAGCTATCATTATACCCAGGGACTCTTCTGTACCACCGGCACCGAATCTCATCGGAACGTGTCTGTAATAGTGATGCGGCATATAATCTTCGAGGACTCCGTAACCTCCGTGGATCTTCACGCAGTGTTCGGCGATTCTTATTGCTGCCTGTTCGGCAAAATTCTTTGCGGTTGCCTGTTCGGCATCTGCCCTGATCCCTTTGGTCCGGAGCCAGGCAACCCGGTAAGTAAGAGCTCGTGTGGCTTCAAGATCGACTACCATCTTGGCCATACGTGCCTGGATCATCTGTAATTCGGAGATCGGGCGACCATAGAGGTGTCTTTCCTTGGCATACATCATAGCCGTGCGATAAGCACCGGCAGAAATTCCGTTAAGCATTCCGCATATCGTCAGGCGTCCGATGTCTCCAACAGCGCTGAATACCGGAGCGATTCCTCTACCAATTCCTCTTTCGCCACCGACAACAAAACTGTCGGGAACAAATACGTTGTCGAAGATAAACTCGGTAAGATCACCTTTACGACCGAGGGTATTTTCCAGCCTTCCGACCTTGAAACCATCGAATTCTCTGTCGACAATGAAAGCGGTTAGTGATCGGCCTCCGGGAGTTTTAGGATCATTGGGATCGCCGGTCTTAACAAGTGTCATGACAAAGTCACAGTAATGACCTTCACTTTGAAATACTTTCCTGCCATTCAGTACCCAGCCGCCGTCTACTTTCTTGGCAGTAGCCTGGAGACCGAGCATATCCGAACCGCCGCTGGGTTCCGTAATTGCCGGTGTTGCTAAAATATCACCTTTGATTATACCGGGCATATACTTCTCATACACTTCTCCCCCTGTAGCCTTGGCAAAGTAATAAGCGAATTCACCGTAAATAGCAAAAGCGAGATCCGGCCAGGCAGCGCATAACTCTTCAATGGTAATACAACTTGCCACGTACCCGATGCCGGTACCGCCTTCTTCACGGGGGACTATGTGGAGATGAAGACCAGCTCTGGTCTGCCTGCGGGCTTCCTCGTCCCACATATCCTGGTCATTGGTCATCAGTTCCTTACGGCGGGGAATTATGTATTTTTCACAATATTCACGGGCAATTTTCCGTGCCATTTCCTCCGCCGGAGTTAATTCAAAAGGCATAATATAACCTCCTCAGTACTGTACGTTTTTTACAATCGTTAACCGGTATAAATTCATTCGAGGGGTCCGAATGATACGGGAGTAAAATGCAGATAAAATATCTGATAACCGATGCGGTTACCAGCCGATTTATTTTGACACAGAGCCATTTCCCTGTCAACTTACAATAACATTCCAAAAATATATACAGATCGCATTATCCCGATTCTGAATCTTGACATATACATGAGCTAACGATAGACTATACACACTCATCTCGTAAAGGTGTGAATGAGTTGAAGTGCTCAAACTGTCAGACTGAGAATCCCGAGGATGCAAAATTTTGCCGAGAATGTGCCCAGTCACTACAACCATTAGAGTTAACGTGCCCTGAGTGTGGTTATAAGAATATACCTGGTAGTAAATTTTGTAACCAGTGTGCTCATCCTTTAGTTGAAGCAACGACTCAAACTTACGAACCAGCAAAGACAACCCAAGTAGAACCAACCTCCTTTCTCAACAACCGCTACAAGGTTATCAGGAAACTCGGTGAAGGCGGCAAGAAAAAAGCCTATCTGGTTCATGACAGTAAACTGGATAGAGACGTGGTCTTCGCTCTCATTAAGACAGAAAACCTCAATGAAGCCGCCAGGATACGCGTGAACCGTGAAGCCCGGGCAATGGGCAAACTGGGCGACCACCCCAATATCATGCCTATCCACGAACTTGGTGAAATTAATAAACAACCCTATCTTATCATGCCACATATGCCCGGCATTAACGGTAATAACGATGTTGAAAAACTTATCGAACATACCCCGGACCATAAACTGCCGCTCGAACAGGTGATCAGTATAGCCAAGGATGTCTGTAGAGGACTCGAGTTCGCTCATTCGAAAGGCGCTATCCATCGTGATATAAAGCCTGGTAATGTCTGGTTAACCGAAGACGGTACAGCCAAGATAGGCGATTTCGGCCTGGCGGTCATGACCGATGTATCAAGACTGACCCAGGAAGGGATGATGGTTGGCACTCCCAATTACCTGTCACCGGAACAAGCCATGGCGGGAGAAGTAACCTATAAAGCCGACTTA
>DUFA01000138.1 GCA_011191975.1 Dehalococcoidia bacterium | reverse complement strand
GTGATCTTCACCGTCTACCTGTATTACCTGGAAATATTCGTCCTGCACGCCTTCTGCAGCTGGTGTATCGTATCGAGCATTGTTATTCTATCCATATTTATACTCTCCCTGGTTAACCTGAACAAAATCACACAGCCCAGCGATAAAAAAAGTCGCCGCAAGCGTCGTTTCAAATTATCCGATTACGTTCAATGGTAATTAAACAAGATTAGATATAAATTGAATAAATCACTGTTTGATGATTTTGTATCGGTTCTTTTTCAATTCCTACTTAAATATCTAAAACCAGGAGGATGGAGAGGAAAACAGGTTCGTCATGTATCCGTTTAAAGTCTGAGCCAGTGACGGGATATGATGTATTTCATGCCGTTGTTTCAGAACACAACGCACATGTACCCGGCAATTTCACTTTATCCCCAAATTCTATCAACACCTGCTTTATTTCTGCTACAAGGATCTCCAGTTCCCTCCATCTACGGTTAATTTCTTCCACAAGGGTGCTGCTAAGGTATCGCTGCCGGAGAGTACGGTGCTGTAATTCATATGTCGCGAGAGTCTGAGTGTCTTTGGCAACCGCGATATCATAAGCCCCGCACTTCAATTTCCACAAATCGGTACCTGGAATTGCTTCCGGTGGCTTGTACCACCCATCATAAATAAATGTATTTCCCTGTGACTGTAAAACAACGTCAACCCAGGCTGTAATAAAGAAATTTTTCGTTAAGCCAGGTTGTACATCATCGGCGTCGTGGAATGGCGTACCGGTTCCTTCAAAAGAATCAAGCAGTGACCTGTATAGACTGACCAGCAGCTCTGAATAATGTCCAGATTTCATCCGTAACGTCTCAAGCCTGCCATTTTGGCCAGCCAGTTCGGCAAATCTGGGTTCTCCGGACGTGCCGAGATGACTCAATAACGCCTGAACAAGGTGTGGTTTTTCGATCCCTGTACCGGTCTCTGGAAACGATACCTTGATCTCTCCGTCTTCGGAAACAGTAACCTGCCCTATCGAGAGGTACAAAGTATCGTGCCTGAACTCAAGGGGCATCTTTCGCCAGAGTTCGCTGTCCTGTACCGATGGTACCGTCACGCTATCGGCAAGGGTGCGGGATACCCGCTGTATTGTTTCACGATGAGATATTCCGGCGTCATGGTGTTCTCTCCCGTCGGATGGTTTTATATCTCTATCTGTCGATCCGGGTAAAGGCAATTCTCCAGTCTCACGGTAATCGCCATCTTCAGGTGCCGCGAGCCGGTTGATCGCTTCCCGCTCAGCTCCGGGTCGCAAGCCAAGATATTTCGCGGTGGTCTCAAGGCTTTCGTGCCCCAGTAATTTTGAAACTATATTTATGTCAACTCCTCTGTTGAGCAACTGTTCGGCGAAAAAATGACGAAACGAATGAGGGGTAATCTTGACATTCGCCTTTTGTGCCCAGGTACTGATCAGATCGGTAATTGACCGCGCCTTTAGTCCGAATACGCTGTTGGTTGGCTCCATCCCTTTGAGATATTCTCTGAGCTGGTCAGTGAATTTGTCATCGAGAGGAATGACCCTGTCTTTCTGGCCTTTTCCCATACGCACAATGACAAATTGCTCTTTAAGCTTGATATCATCTGCTCTCAAACTGGCAAGTTTTCCAACTCTCAATCCCGTGTTACAGGCGAAATCGATCAACATCAGGTGTTTTTTTATCGTCCTTTTACCAGTTTTCTTGTTGCGGATACAGCCTTTCAGTTTCTCGATATCGTCGGGGTTGACCCACTGCGGCAGTTTTTTCGGTCTTCGAGGCCGGTGGTTGAAATCCTCGCCGTACCATTCCATGAATCCCCTGATGATGCCGGTATATCTCACCATCGTTGCCCGGGAACGGGTGGAATACTGCGCCAGGAACTCAAGGCCGAGTCCCTCGGAAGGTGGAAACTCGCCGAGAAACGCGTGGAATAGATCCAGGAGCCGTTTATACTGCTGGAACTGGTCAGGGGTAAGTTTCACCTTCAGCAGATCATAGTACGCTGCGAAAAGTTGGTTGTTTGTTTTCGACCGGTTGGAAAGTCGGCGCTTAGCCTTGTCGTCCAAGAGGACCTCCAGCAATTCCCTGAGGCTGAGGTTTTCGATGTTCGAGACTGGTGGTGGAGCTGAGGGGACTCGAACCCCTGACTTCCTCCTTGCAAAGGAGGCGCTCTCCCAACTGAGCTACAGCCCCATACGCATAGTATTATAGCAGTTATAAATAAAAATATACACGAGTAATTTTTGTAACATAGAAGAGTGAAATCCGATGTAAGTTAATCCGGAGCGAGGTGATGGCTGACGAGATCTACTATCTGGGCTGGATACCTGGCTATATCTACACCAACCTCAGTGAGGGCTGCTATCTTACTCTGCGGTGTTCCTTTTCCGTCACCTCTGATAATTGCTCCGGCATGACCCATCTTCTTCTCCTGGGGAGCGTTAAGCCCGGCTATGTAAGCGACGACCGGTTTCGTTACCCACCGGTCGATATAATCGGCGGCTCTTTCTTCCTGGATTCCACCCACTTCGCCGACTATCACTATTAAATCTGTATCAGGATCTCTCTCAAACAACCTCAGGATATCCGGCATACTGGTAAATACTACAGGATCAGCACCCATACCGATAACGGTACTTTGACCGTATCCTGCGGTGGATAGATTGACACTCGTTTCATATGAAAGTGTACCGCTTCGTGAGATAATTCCTATCCGTCCGGGAGTGAACATATTCGCCGGCATGATGCCTATCTTGGCTTCGCCTACGGTAATGATTCCCGGCGTGGTAGGCCCGATTATCGTTATGTCTTTACCGCGAGCATATTCTCTGATCTCCATGGCATCATGTACCGGAACATGCTCGGTAACGACCACAAGTAATTTCATCCCCGCGTCAATATTCTCGATAACGGCATCTTTTATAGCGGCAGCCGGAACGAAAAACACGACAGCTTCAGCCCCTGTTTTATTGACAGCTTCTTCGACCGAATTGAATACCGGAATGCCTTCTACTTCCTCGCCGCCTTTACCCGGGGTCACACCGGCGACGATATTCGTTCCATATTCCACCATCCACTGCGTCTGGACTCTGCCGATCCTTCCCGTAATTCCCTGTACCAGTACCCGCGTGTCCTTGTTCAGCAGAATGCTCATCTCTTTGCCTCCAGTAATTCGGCAAGCATTTCTACTCCCTCTTCCGTAGACACGCCGGAGGTTACATGCACTCCATTTGCTTTGAATATCTCCCAGGTTTCTTCCTGGTGGTTACCAAGTGCTTTGGCGACTATCGGTATAGTAATATTGTGATCTTTCATGTACCGGACAACACCTTTCGCGCCCTCGTGGATCGGGTTTATCCCGCCATACACATTAATAAACAGTCCCCGAATTCCTTTCTTTTGAAAGATCAGTTCCATAACGTTGTATAGCAGTTCTTCGGTGATAGCTCCTCCGGTTTCCAGAAAATTCGCCGCACTCAATCTCCTGTTGATAATATCCATAGATGCCATTCCCAGCCCGGCACCGCTGGCAATGATCGCTATATCGCCATCCAATTCCAGGTAGCTGACACCGATTTCTCGTCCCGCTTTTTCAAGCGGACTGGTAATTCTTTCTAGCTGGTCAAGACCAAGGTCGGTATGCCTGTATAAACCGGAATCGTCTATCTCTACTTTTGAGTCCAGAGCTACGTATTTACCTCTTCTGGTCTTTACCAGGGGATTGATTTCCGCCAGGATAGCGTCGTTATCCCTGAATACCTGGTATAACTTCACCAGAATACCGGGAATTTCATTCAGGTCTTTCCCTTTCAACCCGACCTGCCGACACATCCTCCTCGCATCTCCAAGTTCAAGTCCTCTACTGATGGACACGGCTCTCTGGACGACTGCTTCTTCTTTCTCCTGGGCTATCTGGTTGATATCCACACCGCCTTCGGCGCTGAAAATTACCAGAGGCGTGCCGTGGTAATCATCGATGGTAATACTGCAGTAATATTCCCTGACAACATCGACATTCGCGGCAAGCATTACCTTATTGACAGGTAACCCGCGAATTTTCGAAGAAAGTATCCGCCGTGCAGTCCCTTCAACCTTGTCCAGCGAATCGACTGTCTTAACGCCACCGGCAAGATACCTCCCGCCGGTAAGGACCTGTGCCTTGATAATCAGTGGAACACCGATAGCCTGGGCTTTCTCCCGCGCTTCCTCTGCGGTAGTTGCTATTGCGAAATTCGGCACGGGAATTCCGCCCTGTTTGAATAACTCAACGCCTTCGTATTCGTATAACTTCATAATTGCTGATTTTCAGAATACACTACAGACCGATTATCCGTCAACTCGATGCGGCAATCATTTACCGCATGTTTGCCAAAAATTAACTAAAAATGCTAAAATAAACCAGTATTCTTTTCGGATTACCCTCCCCAACACAATAATTAATAGGAGGTGGTTAGCTGTGGCTATAATGACAAAAGAACAGTATTATGATTCCCTGAAAGATCTTCACCATACTGCATATATCCTTGGTGAAAAGGTCGAGAACATCCACGAGCATCCGCTTATCAGTCATATGACGGCTTCGGTCGCCAAGACATATGAACTTGAGAATGATCCTGAAGGTAGAGAATACCTTGTAACGAGGTCAGGACTGATAGATGAAGACGTAAGTCGTTTTCTTAAATTCTATGAAAGTCCCGACGATCTGATTGCGAAGGTCAGGATGCTCAAATATCTCGCCCATAATATCGGCGGATGTTATATGCGCTGTACCGGGATGGATGCTATCAGCTCTGTCGGTATCGAGGTATATAACTGCGATGAGAAATATGGTACCGAGTACTGGACGAGACTGGTAGATTTCATTAAATTCATGCAGAAGAACGATTATGTCCTTTTCAGCGGCGTAACCGACGTCAAGGGTGACCGGGCGAAAAGACCTTCCGAGCAGTCGGATCCCGATATGTACCTGCGTGTCGTCGACAGGAACAGCGACGGGATAGTCGTCAGGGGCGCCAAGATACACCAGACGGGTTCTCTCTGCGCTCACTGGGGCATTGCGGTACCTGCCAGAGAAATGCGTGAAGCTGATAAAGATTACGCCGTCTGCTTCGCCTTTCCGGCTGACGCCGAAGGTGTCATCCACGTCTATGGGCGAGGAACACTTGAATCCAGAGCGATGGAAGGCTGCGACCTTGGTAACATCGAATTCAGTAAATTTGCTCCGATGGTACTCTTCAATGATGTATTCATTCCGTGGAAATATGTCTTCCTCGATGGCGAGTACGAATATGCAGGTAACATGGTGAGGAGCTTCGGTAACTATC
Source organism: Dehalococcoidia bacterium (assembly GCA_011191975.1). Lineage (GTDB taxonomy): Bacteria > Chloroflexota > Dehalococcoidia > Dehalococcoidales > UBA2162 > MGML01. The sequence continues at coordinate 26,590 of DUFA01000138.1, read as the reverse complement.
ATCGCCATTCCCACGGCGGATGCAAATGCGGAGTCGGCGATGTTATTATCGGCGCTGCTGCGACTGCTGCCGATTATAATGGTGTACCTAATGTGTCCCATATCAGGACCAAGTATGCAGAAATGCTAAAGGTAACAGAAGCCATATATGGCTGTTCAATTGCAGCATCTATAGAGTCGACCAAGACCCCATCTGGTATATATACAGTAGATCCTGTACTCTCCAATACTTCCAAGCTTTATGAAGGCAAAGAACTGGCCGAAGTCATCCGTATGATGATTGAGATCGCAGGCGGTATGGTAACCGGTATTCCGTCACAGAAAGATTTCGATAACCCGGATATCGGTCCCCTCCTGCACAAATATCTCAAGGGAGTCGATGGTGTTTCCACCGAGGATAGAGTTCGCATATTTAGGTTGATTGAAAAACTCGCTTTTGAAAGCCGTGATATCGTCTCCAACATACACGGCGCCGGTTCCCCGGAGACTCACAGGATGACCATCCTCAACAACGCCAATATCGAACAAAAGAAGAAATACGCCAAGAAACTCGCCGGTATCAAAGAAGAAGAAAAGTAGAGTTTTCTCGAAGTATTACAAAGCAGCCATTCACTGATGTGAATGGCTGCTTCTTTCTTTTATCCTCCTAACCAAAACCGGTTCTGTACGTTATAATTGGTGAATACGATAAATCCGGGAGGAACAATTATGAAAAAAATTTTGATCTCCATACTGATAATGATTACGCTGATGTTGCCGCTGGCAGGCTGTTCCGGTACCGCATCAGCCGGACTGGTTGAATCGGATAAAGAACGAATCAAATCTCCTGAAGTAAGTCCGTCTGACGAAACTACTCTAGTCAACGGCAATACCGCCTTTGCTTTCGACCTGTTCCAGGCGCTTCGAGATGAAGAAGGAAATGTCTTTTTTTCTCCGTACAGCATTTCTCTCGCTCTGGCGATGACCTACGCCGGCGCCCGGGGTGAAACGGCGGCACAAATGGCGGATACACTTCACTTCGACCTTTCACAGGACAATCTCCATCCCGCGTTTAATTATCTCGATACGGAACTTAATAAACGCGGAGAAGGAGCAAAAGGAAAAGATGATGAAGGCTTCCGTCTCAACATCGTTAATGCTATCTGGGGGCAGCAAGATTTCACCTTCCTCCCGGAATTCCTAGATACGCTTGCAGAAAACTACGGAGCTGGTCTGAGAGTGCTTGATTTCATCAAAGAGACAGAGAAGGCACGCGTAACGATCAATGACTGGGTTAGTGATGAAACGGAAGAGCGTATTCAGGACCTTATTCCTCCGGGACAGCTTGATGCCAATACACGACTGGTACTTACCAACGCTATTTATTTCAATGCCGCCTGGCAGTATCAGTTCGAAGAAAGCTTGACGTCAGACAGCTCATTTCACTTGCTGAATGGACAAGATGTAACCGTTCGCATGATGAGACAGACAGAATCCTTTGGTTACACCGCTGGAGACGGCTATCAGGCAGTAGAGCTGCACTACGATGGCGGTGAACTTTCCATGATTATTGTGCTGCCTGATTCCGGACAGTACGAAATGTTCGAAGAACAACTAACACTAGAAAAGGTTGATGCAATTATCAGTGGTTTGCAGTACAACCAGGTCGCGTTAGCTATGCCGAAATTCGAATTCGAATCTGAATTCAAGATGAGAGATACTCTCTCAGCAATGGGAATGCCTATTGCATTCAGCGCGAGTGCTGATTTCTCGGGAATGACCGGTGCCCGAGATCTGTATATAGACCAGGTTATTCATAAGGCTTTTGTCTCGGTCGATGAAACAGGCACAGAAGCTGCTGCGGCTACCGCCGTAGATATGAAACTCACGTCTATGCCTGCAGAACCTGTTATAGTAACCGTTGATCATCCTTTTATCTTCTTTATCCGTGATATAGAAACAGGGACAATTCTTTTTATCGGGCGCGTTTTGAATCCTAATGACTAAAAAAATCAGGTTCCTTATTATCTCGTTCACACCTGTTTGTACTTACCTTTCGGATTCCGGATAACTCCGGAATCCGATTCTAATTTAAATCTTTTCACTATTTTTCTTTCTTAATTTTAATCCTGAATGAAAGCCAGAATGGTAATTTCAGGAATTTCCGGCTCATCTCTTGACATTATTTTCGTCAGAAACTAAACTCAGAATTCAAGGATAATGTACTGCAAATAGGAGGAGAAAAATGTTCAGCAGACCACTAAGAGCAATAAACACCGAAGTAATGTTATTTACCAGTTCTGAATACAACAATGACGTTGAAGATCTCCAGGAAGGCATCAACTCTTGGCTGAAAGCCCAGCCGGATAATATTGTAATTGAAGATATTATATATAACCACTGTGGCATCAGCTCACGAGGAAAAGATATACTTTCTATGGCAATTATCTCAAGAACAGCGTCAGCTAAAGAACTTGAGTAGAATTTAAAATTCACTTGAAAATCTTACTCAGGCATATTGCATAACACATATGTTTTGCGTATAATAGCTCTAAGGTTTAGTATCAGGTTGTCAAATACGCTTCAATACATGCAAATATTTCAGGTATTGGATGGCCAAGACTCTAACCAAATTTTTGAAGAGAGGAGGTCGTCCATTGAGCTTCGAGGATAAAGTACTCCAATGCTCAGATTGCGGTCAGGATTTCACCTTTACCGCCGGAGAGCAGGAGTTCTACGCCTCCCGTGGTTTCCAGAATGAGCCTAAACGGTGCCCCGACTGCCGCAGGGCAAGAAAAGCACAACGTTATGGCGATGGTGGATACAGAGCACCGAGAAAGATGTTCTCGGTTGTTTGCGCCCAGTGTGGGGTTGAAACCGAAGTTCCTTTCGAACCTCGTGAGGATCGACCTGTTTATTGCAGCGACTGCTACAATAAGATCAAAGCCGAGTAATTAAATCGGAACAAAAGAAAAACATACATAGGTTTGAGCTACTCGACCTATGTATGTTTTTTATTTCACTGATATTTCTTAAACAGTTTGCCTTTTCCCACCTCTGAGAAAATATAAACAGGCTAGAGTTACCACCACTGAGGTCATAGCAGCAATATTGAAACATACCTCAAAACTGTAATTGTCCAGAATCCAACCCATTATCGGTGCGAATACCGCCCCGGTATATTGCATGGTAAAATAATATATTCCATACACCGTAGAACGGTGTTTTGCAGATGCCTGCGCCATAATAAATACCTCTGAGACAGGCATCCTGAACGCATTATTTACTCCCATAACAAACAGAATTGCGTAGAATCCAAATCCCAGAGAGGGAAACTGTACGAGGTATACCAAAACGCCACTTAGCAGACTTGTTATTATGATGATAGGCACACTGCCGAATTTATCCGAAACCCACCCTCCAACCGGACCTGCCCACAGTCCTGAGAAAAAGACTATGGAAAGCAGTGAAGCAGCCGTCTGATCACTGGCGCCTAAAATATCTCTCGCGTACAGCGTAAGGAATGCCATGATAGACATCCCTGCCCCTCCGCCAAGAACACTCATTACAAGGAAAGCAATCAGGCGTCTCTTACTACCCGGTACAGGCGGGGCTTCCTCTACTGCCGGGTTTTCTGTATCTGCAACCTGTTTTTTTACGTCATATCGTCTCAGGTACCAGAAAAAATACAAGCCGAATATAGCAGTCGGTACTGCCAGCCAGAGGAACGAACCACGCCATCCCCAGATACTCGCCGTTGCGCCGGCAATAATAGGACCAAGGAAAAAGCTCGCATTCCCTCCAATCAGGTGGAATCCTAGAGCTCTTCCCCTTTGCTGTTCGGGTATTGACTTGGATATAAGCGGCGTCGCCGCAGGATGATAGCCGCCAGCCAGTAATCCCATGATAACCAAGCATATCAGTAACATAACAAAGGTCTGGGACAAGCCCACAAGTACACCAGCAATCGCAACGCCGAGAATGCCTACGGTAATAAGTATTCGCGGACCCACGCGATCAGCCAAGAAACCCGCCGGCAACTGTCCTGCACCGTTTGCTAGCGCAAAGGCAGTCGTCACAAAAGACGCACGGGTATAGGTCAGTTTGAATTCCTTTTGGATATATACCAGTAGAGGTGACGGTAAGGCCGCTAATAAATGATGGACACAGTGCGCTACGATAAAAAACGGTAGCGAAGTGAAAAGAAACGATCGTTCTTTCTTTTCTATTATGATGATGTCCTTTCAGGAAATCACATGGTTTCGTGCAAAATCATTAGTAGAAACCTATGAAAATGAACCGATTATTTCCAGATGAATTATCAGAAATTATAGATGATTATTCCTGAAATAACAAATACTATCACGGAAAGTCAATTTATTTAATATTAACTCTTATTTTTTAATTCGGGTCGGTCGCCTGTATCTACCAAACCATATAAGAATAACTGGTTTAATTCTGTGACCAGTCTTGGATATGCTTCTTTGGCAGCATTTAACATCCTGCTAGATGCTATTCCGGCTCGTAAGATCTCAAGATATGTAATGATAGCTTCATTCGAAATATACCTGCTAATATATCCCTGTTTCTTGCCTTCATCAAACAATTCAAGAGTTGCTAGCATAATATCATTTGCCAATACCTCGTTAAAATACTGTTGATATTCGCCTGTCTCATCAATTATCATCGATCTGAGTTCACCACTAAATTGAGAAGCCATACCAACTTTATCGAAGACTATTGTTTCTAGTTTTTCGGCAAAGTCTCCTTCGCTACGAATAATTTCCCTGTATTTGTTAAGCATTTCGGTGCCAAGGAATATTAACGTAGCTTTTATCAAACCTTCCTTGCTTATAAAGTGATTATAAACCGTTACAGGTGATACATCTGCTTTCTGAGCAATATCACTTACACTTACCTTCTTGAATCCATATTGCGCGAACAACTCAAGTGCTGCCCGGATTATGCTTTCTTTCTTTCGTTCTTTTCTTCGCTCAAATCCGTTCATATTCAACTAACTATATTTTGAATTATTTGTATTAATTATATATAAAAAGTATTGACAAAGTCAAATTCAAATTGTAATATATGTAATAAATGAATACATTTACTTCAATATTTAAATATAATATCCTCCATATATTCCTTCCACCTCCTTGCCTGAATTTAAGATCACCTATTTCTTACTGATGATTCTAAAAAATTCAGAAAGGGGAAATACAACAATGAGTACACAAGCCGTAAATACGAAGGAATATCGGCAGCGATGGTGGACTCTCCTTGTAATTGCTATTAGTGTGCTGATAGTAGTACTCGACTCAACGATAGTCAATATTGCTCTTCCGACTCTCCAGCGTGAAATGGATACCACTCTTTCTGAGCTTCAATGGATAATAAGTGCTTATATTATGGTTTTCGGATCGTTTATGCTTACGACGGGTGCTCTCGGTGATCGTTGGGGAAGAAAACGCATGCTTCAGGCAGGGATCATTACATTCGCCGGAGCTAGTGCTGTAGCAGCCTTTGCTAGCAGCGGTGGTCTTCTTATCCTCTGGAGAGCTATAATGGGCATCGGCGGTGCGATGATCTTACCAGCAACACTCGCCATCCTTACCAACGTATTCCCTAAGGAAGAAAGAGGGAAAGCGATCGGTGTCTGGGCCGGGTTGAATGGTATAGGTATTGCACTCGGACCGATAATCGGCGGTCTAATAATCGATAAACTCAACTGGAATTGGATATTCCTAATCAACCTGCCGATAGCCGCAGTCGCTCTTATCGCAGGATATTTCCTTGTTCCGAACAGCCGTGATCCAAATCCGAAGAGAATTGATATACCTGGAACTATACTTTCGGCAGCCGCTTTGGCAAGCCTGTCATACGGTCTCATTGAAGGCGGAAAATCCGGCTGGGAAAAACCGCAGGTTGTCGCTACGTTAATTATTGCTGTCGTCCTTATCACCATATTCATACTATGGGAACGTCACACATCCCACCCGGTTATTGAAATCAGCTTCTTTAAGATTCGCCGTTTTTCAGCAGGAGTGAGTGGAGTCTGCTTGATGGCGCTGGCAATGATAGGCGTTTCTTTCGGGCTGACCCTTTATATGCAGTTCATACAACAATACACCGCTCTCGAAACTGGTATACGCTTCGTTCCTCTGGCTATAGGCATATTCATCGGCTCAGGATCATCCGACAAAGTGGTGTCCCAATTCGGCACAACCAAGGTAATGGTTACCGGCTTCTTGGGTACGGCGATCATGGGAGTTCTGGCTTCCTTCTGGGAAGTCAATACTTCCTACTGGATAATCGGTTTAGTTCTTTTTGGTCTAGGGCTATTTCTAGGTTATATCGCTGCTCCGGCAACCACTGCAGTGATGAGTTCACTTTCTGAAGCACGCGCTGGTATCGGTTCGGCGATGAATACGGTGGGAAGAATGATTTCCGGCTCAATCGGAGTAGCAATAATTGGTTCTATTCTCAGTACCGTGTATGGATCAAGCTTCAAAGAAGCTGCCTCAGCGATCTCTATACTTCCCTCGGAACTAGTAGAAACAGCAAGTGACTCTGTAGGAGTAGCTGTGACCGTAGCCTCGCAACTTCCGGCTGAAATCGGCGACACACTTACCACCCTCGCCAGGCAAAGCTTCATGGACGGTTGGCAGGTAACAGCACTGATTACCTGTGGAATCAGTATCATCGGGGCATTAGCTATGCTGAAATTCATGCCGCCGAAACCAGTATGATAATATTTCTTGCGATTATTGACCGCGTATGGTATTTTTCTAGGAATTACCATATACGGTCATACTATAAAAACGGAGAAAGGATCTGAACATGGCAGAAAAAGCGATAGTTGCTGAAAACCTTACCTATATCTACGATGAACTTGTAGCTGTCGATCACATAAATTTCAGCATCGATGAAGGCGAGATATTAGGTTTTCTCGGACCCAATGGTGCCGGGAAGACTACCACGGTAAAAATGCTTACCGGGCAATTGAAACCCAAAGAAGGAATTGCCAGACTCCTGGGAAAAGACGTAGCAAAGCATGTTGAAGAAATACAGGATGATATTGGTGTTTGTTTCGAGACAACAAATCTTTACGAAAAGATGAGCGCTATTGAAAATCTCAACCTGTTTGCTAAACTCTTTGGAGTCAAGGATTTCGATGCTGACGCGTCTCTGGTAAGAGTCGGTCTTGCCGGGCGTGGTAGAGACAGAGTCGAAACTTACTCAAAAGGAATGAAGCAGCGTTTAATGGTTGCCCGTTCGATGGTTAATCGTCCTCGTATCCTTTTCCTCGATGAACCCACAGCTGGACTTGATCCTACTTCATCCGAAGCAATTTTGAATATCATTCTTGAGGAACGTGATCGTGGTGCTACCATATTTCTTACCACGCACGACATGCTCGAAGCAGATAAGCTTTCAAATCGCGTTGCCTTCATGAACCAGGGTCGAATTGTCGCTCTTGATACTCCGATGAATTTAAAACAAAAATACGGAAAAAGGGCATTGAAAGCCAGTGTCGCCTTAGAAGGCGGTAGAATCGAAGAGCGCGAGATAGAGTTGGACAGCACTACCACTCCGTACTCTATCCATGAGTTGTTTAGTAAAGAAAATGTCATCACCGTTCACAGCGAAGAAGCGACTCTCGAGGATATATTTATCAAAATAACCGGACGGGGGCTCGTTGAATGAACTGGGGACGAATCAAAGCCCTTATCGGTAAAGATTTCTCTCTTTTCTTCAGGAACCGCTTTATTGCAGTTGTGACGGTAATGGGTATTCTGTTTTATATCGGTTTCTATTTTCTTATGCCCAAGTCTGTAGATGAGACCCTTGAGATTGGTGTGTACTCTCCTGTGGATATACCGGGATTTACACAGCTTGAAACCGAAGGACTCCTACTTACTCCTGTTGAATCGGATGAAGCGCTTAGTGAAGGAGTTATAGCAGGGAATTATACTGCCGGAATATCTCTTTCGGCAAACTTCCTGCAGGCTACAGTGTCGGGAGATACTCCTGAAATCGATCTATATGTTGCTTCCGACGTCCCGCAGGAAATCAAGGACAGTGTCACCGCTATAATTAGAGAACTGGCTTATCGGATGGCCGATCAGCCACTCGCGGTGGGTATTAACGAAGAAATCATCGGTGACGACATGATCGGAATGCAGGTACCGCCACGTGACCGGATGCGTCCTCTGTTAGCGATATTCCTGATTATGTTCGAAACATTCGGACTGGCTAACCTTATCGCGGAAGAGATTGAGAGAGGTACTGTCCGTGCGCTACTGGTTACTCCTATGTCTATCAAGGAGCTTTTTATCGGCAAAGGTTTGTTCGGTATTGGCCTTGCTTTCGTCCAGGCTGTTCTTTTCATGGGAATCGTCGGCGGTCTGAACAACCAACCGCTGATAATAATTCTTGCCCTGCTGTTGGGCTCGATGATGGCAACCGCCGTAGGATTTTTAATCGGATCTATGGCAAAAGACTTCATGTCGGTTCTTGCCTGGGGAATGATATGCTTTACTATACTGGCTATTCCCGGTTTCGGAGTATTATTCCCCGGAGCCGTTACCGGCTGGATAAAATTCATACCATCTTACTACCTTGTAGATATGGTACACAGCGTTGCTGGATTCAGTGCAGGCTGGGATGATATCTGGAGTAACATTTTGATCCTCCTTGCTTTCAATATAGTTGTATTCTGGATAGGAATCCTTGGGATAAGGAGGAAAATTCAATGAGTTTGAGACGCATTGGAATTCTGTTTAAGAAAGACCTGCTGCAAGGACCACGAGGATTCATATTCGTCTGGGCGATTATTTTACCAATTGTATTATCATTCGTCCTTGCAGCAGTATTCGGTACACTTACCAGTGAAAAACCGAAACTTGGTGTACTTGATCTAAGCAAATATAACGGAGGATCAACCCTCGTATCGTTACTCGAAAATTATAAATCCATAAAGTACCACGAATACGCGGATGAAACGACTATTAAAAAAGCGGTAGAAGATGGTGCAGTAGATATGGGAATCATAATTCCGATTGGACTGGATAACTCCATTAAAAACGGAGAGTATGTGGAAATCGATGCTTATATCTGGGGTGAAAGCCAGGCTAAAAACCGCACTATTCTTTCCAGTACACTGGCAAACATGATAAGAGAGATAGGTGGACAAGAAGCTCCTGTAGATATCAACACCGTCTCACTTGGTGATGAAGAAATAATTCCCTGGAATGTCAGACTACTTCCACTTCTTATGCTATTCGCCGTATTTCTCGGCGGTGTATTTATTCCGGCTACTTCTCTTATCGACGAAAAGGTCAAAGGTACCATGACAGCACTTATAGTAACTCCCACAAGCGTCATCGACGTATTCGTGTCCAAGGGGCTTCTTGGTTTTCTTCTCAGTCTGTTTGTAGGCACTGTCGTTCTCGCGGTCAATAATGCCCTGGGTTCTCATCCGCTTCTGTTGACAATGACAATGGCTCTGGGCGGAATCATGGCCGTCTGCCTGGGTATGATATTTGGAGCTTTGCTGAAAGACGTATCTACTCTATTCGCAATCTGGAAGAGTTCTGGTATCCTGCTTTTCGGTCCGGCGGTTATTTATATGTTTCCCGCAATCTCTCAATGGATAGGTCGTATATTCCCCACTTATTATATGCTTGAACCTCTGATGAATATCACCCAGAGTGGTGACGGGTGGTCACTGATCGCTGGAAATATCTTCATCCTTATTGGTATCGATGTGGTTGTATTCATTATCTTTATTCTCGTCTTGAAACGATCCAGCCAGTTTTCGATCTAGCTTAATCTCGAAAAGACAAAACAGGCGTCCCGATCACATCGGGACGCCTTTAATCATTGATGTATGTTTACTATTGAGGTTGTATTAGTTCCTCGTGTGCTTTCTTCAGCCATTCCGGGATTTCTATCGACTGCGGACAGGCTTCAAGGCATTGACCGCATTCGATACACTTATCACCCCGCTGTTCTTCTTTCAATATGTCCGTCATCTGGTAACGGAAACGCCCCATCCGTTCGTTGTTGTACATTATGGCATCATTGTATATCTGGAATATATGAGGAATTTCAACTCCATTCGGACACGGCATACAATAAGCACAGCCGGTGCACGGTATAGGTCGTAGACTGCGATACGCTTCACTAACTCTGTCGATTATATCAATTTCCTCAGGTATAAGCAGTCCCGGTTCAGCACGATTGGCTATTTCCGTATTCTCGACCACCTGTTCCATGGTACTCATACCACTCAATGCCACGGAGATTTCCGGTTGATTCCATACCCACATAAGGCCCCATTCCGCCGGGGTTCGTTTTACCGGTGCTTCGTTCCATATTTTCGTTACCGACTCAGGTGCTTCCTGTGTTAGCGAACCTCCTCTTAGTGGTTCCATCACAACAATAGCCAGACCTTTTTCTGCCGCATATTCAACTCCTCGTCTGCCTGCCTGATAATCTTTATCCATGTAGTTATACTGTATCTGGCAGAGTGTCCAGTTATCATAGGAATCGATGATATCCTTAAACACGTCGTATTCATCATGGAAGGAAAAACCAAAGTGAGAAAATTTTCCTTCTGCCAGCTTTTCATTCGCCCAGTCAAGAATCCCCCAGTCTCGAACCGTTGGCCAGCTTTCGCCGTTCAATCCATGTAACAGGTAGAAGTCCAGGTTTTTCGTCTTTAAGCGATCCATTTGCTCGTTAAGATAGTCATCGAATTTATCGGCTGATTCCACCATTCGGACCGGTAGCTTTGTCGCTATGCGGACTTTTTCTCGATAACCATTTTCAAGTGCCCTTGCTATTATCGGTTCGCTTTTTCCCATATGATACAGATAGCCTGAATCAAGGTAATTCACTCCTTGGTCAATCGCGTAACGAATCATGCGTATCGATTCTTCTTCGTCGACATCACCCATATCTTCACTGTTTTGAGGTAATCTCATTACTCCGAAACCAAGAACTGAGACTTCCCAGTCCAGCTTGCCAAACTTTCGGTACTTCATTTTACTTCCTCCCTATATAGCAGCTCTTGTGGTAAGTAAATCAACAATATGTAGAGCTACTTCAGTAAAACCTTCTCCATATTGCTTTTCACTCACATAGGCGGCCTTTTTATTTATAATCTCGGCCTGCCCCTGCGGAAGCCCGGGATTAACAATAAGTACAGTGTTCGGGAATAATTCGAATAAGGATAAATCCGTAACAGAATCACCGAACACCATTACCTCATCACAGGAATATTTTTTCATCTCATCGAGCACCTTCACCAGTGTTTTTCCTTTATCGATTCCTTCCTGCATCAGGTGAAGAATATACCCGGAATCCAGTAGCTGAGTCGGTTTTATACACTCTCTGATCTCTTCATGAGAAACTCCATCCACCCATAATACTATGTCAATAAAACGTTCTGGATTGTCCTCCCGTTCTCGGATAGCCCCAGGATGCAACTTTTTTAATCTATTCAAAGCATCAATAGCCGGTTGTCTTGAATATCCGAGTTCCAGCAGTTCATCATCGGGTGACAGTTTCGCTATACCACCATTCTCGGCGATTATTGGCCCGGTAAGATTGTATTCCTTAGACATAGCCTCCAAGAGTGAGAGCGTTCTGCCCGAAACCAAGCCGATAGTAATTCTTTCCTGCTGGAGTAGATATAAAGCTTCACCTACTTCTTGACTAAAGGTATTTCCGGTGGCCAGGAGTGTACCGTCGACATCCGTCATAATCAGTTTAATGTTCTTTGCCAGCTCAAGGGTTATATTACGGAACGAGGTAACCATATACTCTATCTTAAGTTTTGCTTGAAGAATCTGTCAAAAAAACTGTGACTGAAAATCAAATGATTATCAATGACAGGGTATTATTAAATTGGTAAAATATTGGTATTTTCAATTAAGTGTAATTACTTGAAATACTACAGGGTATATTTACAGGTTTCATGAATATATTTATGTAGTATAATACAATGAGGAAAGGTGTAAGATCCTTTTTCATCTTTTCCAATATAAATTTAAAGGAATATACATATATGGGGAAAAAAGTTGTTATTCTTGGCGGCGGATTTGGTGGTGTAACAGCAGCTAAAGCCTTAAAAGGCACCAACTTCGAAGTGACCCTTATAGACAAAACGAACCATAATCTTTTCCTGCCCGTACTCTACCAGGTAGCTGCAGCAGCGATGTCTCCGGGAGATATTGCCATCCCGATCAGACAATTACTGAAAAAAGTAAAAAACTGCAAAGTAGTACTCGGCGAAGTTACAAACATCGACGTCGAAAAAAAACAGGTACATACAGATGAATATACGTTTGACTATGATTATTTGATCGTGTCTATCGGCTCCCGGGCATCCTATTTCGGTCACGATGAGTGGGCAGAATTCGCTCCCGGTTTAAAAACTCTTCGCGACGCACTAACTATCCGTGAGAAAATGTTGAATTCGTTCGAGAAAGCCGAAATGACCGATGATCCAAAAGAGCAAGCCAAGCTCCTTACCTTCGTCGTGGTTGGTGGCGGACCTGCCGGAGTAGAAACGGCGGGAGCTCTCGCAGAGATCTCGAAGAGAATGCTGAAAGATGATTTCAGGAATATCGATCCCAAAGCAGCAAAAGTCTTACTCGTTGAAGCACTCGACAAAATACTACCGGCTTTTAGTATCGATATGAGTCAGAGGGCAATCAGGGATCTGGAAAAAATCGGCGTCGAAGTCCGTTTGAATACGATGGTAACCAATATAGACGAAAAAGGTGTTCATACGAAAGATGGAATCATAGAAACTCAGAATATAGTATGGGGTGCAGGCGTCCAGGGACATGAAGTAATCAAGACCCTGAATACCGAAATGGACAGGGGTGGACGCGTCCTGGTCGAGAATGACTGGAGTATTAAAGGCTATCCTGAAGTGTTCGTTATCGGTGACGCCGCTGCGTTTATGAGTGACGGTAAACCTTTACCCGCTGTCGCTCCAGCAGCAACGCAGCCAGCAAGGTATACTACTACCATAATCAAGAACAATATTGCCAAGGAGGATCGCAAACCATTTAAATACTTCGATAAAGGTAACCTTGCCACTATCGCCTGCTCCAAGGCAGTACTCGAGGTACACGGAATCAAGGCTTCCGGTTTTATCGCCTGGGTCATCTGGATTGTCGTTCATCTTGCTGTACTCGTAGGTGGCAGAAGCCGGTACAAGGTTCTGGCCGAATGGATATGGCATTACGCAGCAAAAGACAACGGCGTAAGAATTATATCCAATAAATAACACTTACCACGAAAAAATTTAAGAAGGCTGAGGTTTATTCAGCCTTCTTTATTTATGATTCGCAATTTATATATCTAGTCATTCCTTCTCGATAATTCGAGGTAAAATTCCAGGATTTGAGACGACATAAACAGCAGGATAAACCCTCAATGGTTTATTGCTTTCCAATTGCATATAAATTAGTATAGCAGTAACAACAATTTCCTTTTCTGACATACGGGTATCGTGGGAGGTAGACTTTGACTAAATCTCGCCAGAGTGGATACTACAAAGCTGTCAGGCGAGTATCTTCCTTGATATCAAACACCGACAAGGAACTACACGAAATTCTGGACGGTATTGTCCGCAGCACGGCAAGGGCACTAACAGCATCCGCATCACTACTACTTCTTGATTCCGAGCGGAAAAATCTTATACACGTTTCTTCCTGGGGCCTGCCTAAATCATTTATCCTCAAAGGCATTCTTGATCCTGGAAAGAGTCTGAAAGAGGTAGAAACCAGCAAACCGGTAATCATCTCAGATGTCACAAGCGATGATCGCGTGCAATATCCTGAAACGGTAAATAAATCAGGCATCAGATCAGTAATGGCTGTTCCCATTCTGATCGACGGAAAACCTGCCGGAAGTATTCGTGTATATACCAGGGAGGTTTATGAGTTCACCAACCAAGATTTGAATTTCGTATCAACTATTGCCAACCTCACCTCTATGGCTATCGATAACCATATACTCCGGGATATGACTGTCCAAATAAGGAGAGAGGCCGACAGAGTAGTAAATCCGTCAGCCTTGAGTTACGCTCGGCCAGCAGTTTTCGCCCATCCGAGTGAAAAGGAGTTCTCGCAAATACTGGACTTCTACGACATAGAATGGATATATGAACCGCGTTCTTTTCCGATATCGTGGGAAAACGACAGAATTACAGAAATGTTTACCCCTGATTTCTATCTACCGGGACTCGATCTGTTTATCGAGTTAACCACAATGAAGCAAAGCCTGGTGACAATAAAAAATCGAAAGGTCAGACGGTTACAGGAACTCCATCCTGATATTAATATCACTCTTCTCTACAAGAAAGATTACGACCGCTTGCTGGCAAAATTCGGTTACGGGCCTCTGGCCGAAAGTCGAGGCCGTGGCGTCGCTAAGGTGCTGTACTCCAGCGCTGAAATACAGAACAGGGTGAAGGAACTGGCAAACCAGATATCCGCTGAATACCAAGGTCATAATCCTGTGATGGTAGGAGTTCTTCGTGGAGTTTTCTGTTTTATGGCCGACCTCGTCAGGCAGATAACGATCCCGGTCGTTGTAGACTTTATGACCATATCATATTTTCGTTCTGGAACATCATCAAAAGCACACGTTACCAAGGATATAAATCTCTCAGTTGAAGGGAAACCGGTAATCCTGGTTGAGGATATCGTCGATACCGGACTCACGTTGAACTATATCATAAGGCACCTTAAAGAGAAAGGAGTATCGGATCTTGCCGTCTGTGCGTTATTTGATAAAAAGGCCAGACGCATCGCTAATGTCCCTCTGCGGTACCGTGGTTTTACCATTCCTGATGAATTCATTATTGGGTACGGACTGGACTTTAAAGAAGAATACAGAAACCTTCCTTTTGTCGGGATTCTCGGAAAGAATTCGGAAAGCAGCCTAAGCCGCTCTGGAAATGAAAAAAACTCCAAGTAGCCTTTGTATACCTTACTTCACCTTCCGGTCGCTTCCTTTAGGTTTAACCCTAAGTTTCAGCTTCCTTCCTGATCAGTAATAAATTACTCCGGTCACTTGGAGCAACAACATTTTCTCACCAATATATTTATTCGTCAACAGCAATGAGGATTCTCCATAGATAATGAGAGAATAATAGCACGATATATGCCTCCTGAAATCTTCAAAAATCAACCGATTTTTTGTATTTCCACCCATCTCACCCGTGATATTTTTTCTATAGTCTCAACGTTATTTTGATAATACCAAATATGGAGGGTAGCTGTGATAAACATCGCACTCTAGCCCCCTTTTTGCTGTGATATAATACGAATAGAGAGTCGTTTAGTCGGCTTTGTATTCCTTATATATTTCAGCCCTCTGATTCAACAAAATTGTATATTACTTATGGGTAAGACACTTGCAGAAAAAATCCTAAGCAATAAATCCGGAGTAGATGCTGTTGCGGGTGACATTGTCATTGCCAACGTAGACCTTGCCTTCATGCAGGATACTACCGGACCCTTGACCGTCAACCAGTTTTATGAAGCAGGTTTTTCGAAGATCGCTGCTACGACAAAATCGGCAGTATTTCTAGATCACGCCGCTCCAAGTCCAAACAGCAATCTTTCGAATGATCACCTTACTCTACGAGGTTTCACTGATGATACCGGCACGATATTATCGGAGGTCGGAGACGGTGTATGCCACCAGATAGTCGCCGAATCACTGGCAAAACCCGGCGATCTGATCGTAGGCGCCGATTCTCATACGGTAACAGCCGGGGGACTTGGAACCTTTGCCTGCGGTATGGGTTCTACAGACGTTGCCGTTGCCCTGAGCCTTGGAAAATCCTGGTTCCGAGTACCCGAGAGTATAAAGGTATCGATTAACGGAGAATTCCCTCTCGGAGTCCATGCGAAAGACGTGATTCTCTACCTTATCGGGCTTATCGGCGCTGACGGTGCGACCTATCGTGCTCTGGAATTCGGTGGTAATACGATACCACCATTGAGTATTTCATCAAGACTTACGATAGCCAACATGGCCGTTGAAGCCGGGGCTAAAGCCGGGCTGTTCCCCGCGGATGAACTGACACTTGAGTACATTTCCAGAAGAGGGGATGAACAGCAGTATCAAACTCTATATCCTGATAACGATGCTATCTATGAGCAAGTTATTGAAATAGACCTGTCGGAGTTGGAACCCACGATATCCAGACCGCACACCGTTGACAACACCGTACCGATCAACGAAATTGTCGGTACGAACATACACCAGGTAGTTATCGGCACCTGTACCAACGGCAGGCTTGAGGACTTGGAAGTCGTGGCCAGTATTTTGCATGGTAAAAAGCAGCATCCCAAAACAAGACTGATAGTCGCTCCTGCGTCCAGGGGGATTCTCCTGGCAGCTATTGAGAAGGGGTATATTCAGACTTTTATCGAAGCCGGTGCATCGATACTTCCACCCGGATGCGGACCCTGCCTGGGAATGCATCAGGGAGTTCTGGCGGACGGCGAAAACTGCCTTTCCACAGCAAACCGGAATTTCAAAGGACGTATGGGAAATCCCAATGCATTTATATACCTTGGAAGCCCTGCATCCGCTGCCGTTGCGGCTGTCACCGGAGAAATTACTGATCCCAGGGAGTTTTTATAAGTGTTACATGGGAAAGCATTCAAATTCGGTGACGATATAAGCACCGACCACATCATTCCGGGCAGATATACTTATCTGAGGAGTAATCTGCCTGAGCTGGCAAAACATGTAATGGAAGACGCCGATACTACTTTCGTATCTCGTGTCAGGCAGGGTGATTTTATTGTTGGTGGCAACAATTTCGGCCTTGGTTCCAGTCGCGAACACGCTCCTCTGGTGATAAAAATGGCTGGTATAAGCGCTATCCTGGCGAAATCCGTAGCCAGGATATTTTTCAGGAATGCCATTAACCTTGGTCTACCGGTGTTGATATGCAATACCGACGCCATCAACAATGGAGATGAACTGGAGATACACCTCGGCACAGGTACGATAGGTGACATCACCACAGGAACTACATTAACTTTCAATCCGATACCGGACGTTATGTTGAATATTTTAAAAGAAGGCGGACTTCTGCCGTATATAAAAAAATACGACGACTTCAAGGTTTAAAATGCAACCTCATGTAATTAAGAGAGACGACTATGAGATATGATATTACGTTGATACCGGGCGATGGAATCGGCCCGGAAGTTACCGAAGCTGCCAGGCGAGTCCTGGAGGTAACCGGTGTCGAATTCAACTGGGAACTTGTTGAGGTAGGCAGCGACGCCATGGAAAAATACGGGACCCCCCTACCCGATTCCGTGCTTGAATCCATCAAGAAAAACAGGATCGCACTGAAAGGTCCTGTTACGACACCTGTGGGATCCGGTTTCAGGAGTGTAAATGTCGCTCTCCGCAAAGAACTTGGTCTCTATGCTTGTCTGCGTCCCTGTAAAACCTATCCCGGCACCCCTTCACGGTATCAGGATGTGGATATCGTGGTAGTAAGAGAAAACATCGAAGACTTGTATTCTGGGATTGAATTCGAGAAAGACACACCAGAGATATTTCGACTGATCAAACTGGTCTCGGAAACAAAGAATGAAACAATAAGGACTGATTCCGGAATCAGTATTAAAGCAATATCTGAAATGCGCAGCAGGAGAATCGTACGATTCGCTTTCGACTATGCACGCAAGTATAACAGGAAAAAGGTTACAGCCGTCCATAAAGCCAATATCATGAAATATTCTGATGGTCTATTCCTCTCCGTTGCACGGGAAGCCGCAGGAGAATATCCGGACATTGAGTTCGAAGACAGGATAGTGGATAATATGTGTATGCAACTGGTGCAGAAACCGCACCAGTTTGATGTAATTGTCGCTCCAAATTTATATGGCGATATACTGTCCGATCTCTGCGCCGGTCTTGTCGGGGGACTGGGGCTTGCACCAGGCGCCAACCTTAGTGATGATATCGCTGTTTTCGAAGCCACTCATGGTAGTGCCCCCAAATACACTGGAATGAACAAGGTTAATCCTTTAGCAATGATGCTTTCCGGAGTATTAATGCTACGCCACCTCAATGAAATCCAGGCAGCAGATAGACTCGAAAACGCCATCGCTGACGTTATCGCCGAAGGGAAAAACGTTACCTATGATCTTAAACCTGATAATCCTGAAACGGCGGTCGGCACTTCTCATGTAGCCGATGCCGTAATAAGCAAATTGGATTAGAGTAAACTGTTTACCCCTCATGTAATCTTGTTGAAATACTTAGTCCTCGTTTTATTAAAAATATCAACACCTAATATTGAGGAGATGGAAATGGGAAAGATATATATTATCGACGTAACTAACCGGGACGGTGTACAAACCGCTAAACTTGGTCTGTCCAAGCTTGAAAAAACCATGCTGAATATCTACCTGAATGAGATGGGTGTATTCCAGTCCGAGTTCGGTTTTCCGACTACCCGTCATGAGACCAACTATCTACGAGCAAACCTGGAACTTGCAGAGATGGGTGTTCTTAGTCCGATACGACTGGAGGGATGGTTGAGAGCGGTAACTGGAGATGTTGAAACGGCCTTCAGGCGAATTCCTGAGATTAAGCATCTGAATTTGTCCATATCCACATCGCAACAGATGATAGACGGTAAATTTCTTGGCAGCAAGAATCAAGAGGATATTATCCATATGGCTGTTGAGTCTCTCGAAGCTGCTAAGTCACTTGGTGCGAAAACCGTTGGTGTTAATGCTGAAGATGGTTCGAGAACAGACCTGGATTTCCTGGTTAAATTCGGCCTGGAAATGAAAGAACACGGTGCTAACCGTATCCGATACTGTGACACGCTTGGTTATGATAATCCATTTACTATTTATGAGACGACAAAGATCCTTGCTGAAAACGTCGGACTGCCGATAGAGATTCACTGTCACGGCGATCTTGGCATGGCTGTCGCTAATTCGATTACCGGGGCGAAGGGCGTGATTGATGGGGGACAGGATGCCTACATAAACACAACGGTTAACGGAATCGGTGAAAGAGCCGGAAATGCCGACCTAGTAGCGGTATTACTGGCTATTACCAAGTCAAAGGGATTTGGCGAAAAATATGAACTCGGTAACGTCATGGACCTTTCCAGATCCTGGAAAATCGCCCAGTTTGCCAGTTACGCCTTCGGCGTTCCCATACCRATTAAYCARCCSGGMGTCGGMGCCAAYGCTTTYGCYCAYGCMTCCGGYATTCATGCYGACGGCGTTCTTAAAGATCCRGCYAATTATGAGYTWTACGGYTTCGAAGAACTCGGAAGAGGTGAACCGGAAATWGTAGATACYGGMAGAGAGATCTGTACCGGACAGTATGGCGGYATTCGAGGATTTCGTCATGTGTTCAACGAGATAGAAGGCGAGGAATCYATAACTTTCAAAGATACTGCTGAAGCAGAGAASGTTCTGGAACTGGTAAGRTAYGCTAACGTTCTYTCMCAGAAACCGCTCGTTGAAGATGAATTATTGTTTATCGCCAAGTATCCGGATATAGCYAGGCAGTTGATGATAATAAATCCACTGAGAGACTAGCGTATTACCTGATTATAACTTTACTCGGTTATCAAGTATTTGCTAATAAACATATCAAGCCCTTCCTCATAAGAAGGGCTTGATTCTTTGTAACCCTCGTTATGCGTGCCTTTTATCTCAAGGAATACTTTCGGAGCCGTAACGATTTCAAATAATTTCTGACTATGAGAGAAAGGAATCTCCTCGTCATCCCGACTATGGATAACAAGAACAGGGCAGTTCACGTCGTTCAAATATTCGGACGTCGGATACTTGATCCTCATAATCAGCCTGACCGGGAAGAAAGGAAAACGTGGAGCCGCAACATCAGGGAGAGAGGTAAAAGTTGATTCAAGAATAAGCATACCGGGTGAAAATCTTGATGCAATATATGAAGCAATTCCACCTCCCAGTGAACGCCCGAAAACGATAATCTTTTCAGGATTAATATGACGTTCTTCGACAAGATATCTCCATGCTGTCTCGGCATCTTCATAAGTATTCGATTCACTCGGTTTCCCTTCACTCTCACCGTACCCACGATAATCGAATATCAAAATATCCAGACAGAGTTCTGCAAAGATACGAACTGATTCCAGTCGATGTCCAATATTACCCGCGTTGCCATGACAAAACAGCAACACTCCGCGAGAATTCTCTACGGTCACGAACCATCCTGAAATCCTTTCTCCTTTCTCCACCTCCAGTAAAATCTTCTCATAGGTTAATCCAATACTCTTCGGTGTATCTGTTATCATTCTTTCCGGGTATTTCGGGTAATACACATACTCCGATTGAAACAGAAAAAGATATAAGCCGAACAGCAGGTAAACTACCGCTAATACGACAACTATCCAAACAGCAATCATTACAAATTTACTCATCCTCTCAGTAGCCAGGATTCTTAATCGCACAATTGATTCTTGAAATTATTATACTAATGAAGCTTTTACATGTATACCAAGTGTTTAAATCTCTAAATGAAGCAGTTTGCCTTTCTTCTTGATGCAATTGACTATACGTCTAGTAAATAGTAAAGTATCTCCAAATCACACCGCGGTTGCACTGTCCGCATGAAAAGGAGAAATAGTAAATGAAAGCAGTAGTAGTTGAAGAACTAGGGAAAGCCCTTCTTAAGGAAGTACCTCTCAGGGAGATGGGCCCCGAAGACATCAAGGTGAAAATCGATCTGTGCGCGGTGGGTGGCGCTGATCCTTATGCGGTTACCGGTGAGATCCCCTTTCGACTGCCGTATTATATAGGTTATCAGGCATCAGGTACTATCGTTGAGATGGGTAAAGATGCGATTTCGATGGGACTCAAAGTTGGAGATAAAGTAACCCTCGACCAGCATCGTTATTGCGGTTCCTGCTATAACTGCCGCCACGGGAGAGAAACCTTCTGCCGAACGCCGGGATATGGCTACGTTGATTCTCTGATGGCCGAATACGGAATGGTACACCAGAGGCAGGTTTTCAAGGTTCCGGAAGGTGTAGAGATGGAAGAAGCCACACTCACCGAAGTAATCGGGGCTGCATTACAGCCCCTCGAACTAGCCCCATTTAATCAGGGCGATAGGGTAATGGTTATCGGTGCCGGCAGCTGCGGACTGACTATACTTCAGTTATGCAAGTTACGAGGTGCTTTAAAACTCACGGTGGTAGAACCATTGGAATTCAAGAGAAAACTCGCCCTGGAACTCGGAGCGCAGTACGTCCTTGATCCTAATACCCAGGACATCGTCACCGAGGGAATGAAAATCACTAATGATATGGGTTACGACCGTGTTATCGAGGCATCTGGCGATTCCGCAATGATCAATCCCTGCATAGACCTGGCAGCACGATGCGGTAAAATCCTGTATTTCGCAATTTATCCAGACCATCCCGATATCATCGTTCCCTACGATAAACTCTGGTTCAAGGAGCTTACAATTCACGGTGTTTTTGGCCAGTCACATATGTTCCCCAGGGCAGTGAATATGCTTCCTTTGCTGAACCTGAAACCATACCGCGGTCCTACCTTCCCGCTTGAGGATTTCATGGATGCCTTTGACGCCCACAGGACTAACAAGTACGTTAGAGTCTTGGTCAAGTGCTAGATTAGTAATCAATCTTACTCTTCATAGAGAAATGAAAGAGAGGTTTTGGAAGTTTTCCAAAACCTCCTTTTTTACTCAGGCTAACCGGTAATGCTAACTCAGTAGCGATGATTATATCTTACCAAGTTTACATTTTTTTCTCAGATTGAGTATGATTTTAGATATTCCAAACGCACACACTGGTATCCATTATCATCCACGTGGGATCGAGAATGTTATTTCTATTAATCTTGAAAATACTTGATTTTGTGCTGATAGACGTAATAGAATCCTTTACCGGTATTAAAAATAAAAAGAGGAAATAATTAATAAGGAGAAGATTTATGAAGATCACTAAAGTCGAATGTGTACCCCTCAGTATACCTACTCCGATGCGTGGTGAGGGAAGAGCCGGAAATATCCTTCTGGTCAAATTGCATACTGATGAAGGACTTGTCGGTATTGGTGACGCCGGTGGCGTGAATCAGGAAATCGTAGTAGAGATGGTTAAATCATGGAAACCGGTACTCATCGGCGCTAATCCGCTTGACAGGGGTCTAATCATGAACAGACTCAGTTTTGCAATAAAGTCAGTCTGGGGCTTTTCTTATCCGGCTGCTGTATGTACAATTGATTTCGCTCTGTGGGATCTCGTCGGTAAAGCGCTAAACCAGCCAGTATATCAACTCCTGGGTGGAAGAGCGAACGAAAAACTAAGGTTCGACTTCTTCCTTCATGCCGCAACAGCTATGAAAGATGCGGAAATGGCACTGGGAGGCGGCGTTACCAGCCTCGGTCTCAAAAACTCAGGATTCGGCGGAGGAGAACGTAATGTCGCACTCGATATCAAAAACGTGAAAGAACTTAGAAAAGCTGTCGGTGATAAGGCTGAACTTGCATTTGATGCAAATGCCACCATGGATTACTATACGGCTTTGATGTTCGCCCGAGAGGTCGAGGACTGCAATCTGTATAAACTCGAACAGCCTATCGCTACGTCAAACATAGACGGTCTTGCGGCACTTCGAAGTAACACCCGGATTCCCATCTGTTCTCACGAATCAAGCGTGGATACTACAGGATTGATGGAAGTAATTACAAAGAAAGCAGCCGATATCGTAGGTACGAAGCTAGCAGCTGCTGGCGGTATCACCAAGGGTTTAGAATGGGCTGCCATTGCCAAGGAATCTAACCTGGGTATGTATTGCGGCGCGATGAACGGACCCTGGGAAGCCGCTGCCCAGGCTCACTGGCTCTGTTCGGAGCCTGAATTCGGAAAACAAGCCCAAGCCAACTTCTTCCCGGTCCTCATGTACAACACCTTTGACACTACGAAATCGGTCGAGAACGACCTGATAGTAAATCCGATGAAGTATAAAGATGGTTGCTTCTATCCTCCAGAAGGCCCTGGTATCGGACTTGAGTTAAACGAAAAGGCTGTACCGAAATATCTTACCAAAGGTAAGAGTATAGTCACGATAGAATAATAGCCAATATGTCGAAAGAAGCGCTCAACAAAGGGCAGACGGAGAAAAGTCTGCCCTTTGTTATGACGTAATTTCCTTCAGGATTTCTCCATATTTCACTAATCCTGCCAGACCGGTACAGGCTCTATCAGGGAAAGGGTAAGTCGGGATTCCCGCTTCTTCCAGGATCCTTATCGTGTCTTCAGCCGAACCTAGAGAACCTACACACGCAATCACTGGTTTATTATATGTACCGGATACTTCTATTAAAGCCTTGGGTAATTCTCTACTGAGATCGAAAGAGATGAATGCGACTATTACAGCATCAACGTTTTCGTCTTCAAACACAGCACATAGGATTTCCCGGCTGGTATCGATATTGCTTCCGGTCCATGCCATATCGACCGGATTTTCTATAGAAAGAAGAGGTGAAATATTTTCTCTCAAACGTTTTTTAGTATCTTGTGAAAATACAGAAAGTCTCACACCATATTCTCGCGCTTTGTCAGCTGTTATGATACCCGGGCCTGCCTGTAGAGATAAGATTGCCAGCCTGTTACCTGGTGCCGGAGGTTGAAGGAGCAGGGCTTTCGTTATATCGGCAAGATCGGTTAAAGTTTCGACCAATATCATGCCACTCTGTCTGAATGCCGCTTTATAATACTCATATTTACCGGCTAGACTACCGGTATGCGACCTGGTAGCAGTACTGCTTTCTTCACTCCTGCCGCCTTTGAAGACAATAATCGGTTTCTTTTTTACGGTTTTTAAGGCTGCAGTCATAAGTTTTCCGGGATTATTCAAACCCTCTATATACAGGACTATTACCTCTGTATCGTCATCTAGTGCAAGGAATTCAACCGTTTCATCAAAGTCAAGATTGCAACGATTTCCCAGACCTATAACTTTTCCGACCCCAATGTTGTTTTCGTTCAGAGCGTTCACCAGGTAGACACACATCCCCCCGCTCTGACTTACCACAGAGACATTACCGATTTTACTCAAACCCAGCCCTGGTGAAAACGTGGCATTAAGATTAACTCTTGTATTTATCAAGCCCATCGTGTTTGGACCGATTATTATAACACCACCTTTATCCGCTATTTCTTTTAGTTCATGCTGTAAGTTCGATCCTATTTCCGAACCTACTTCACTGAAGCCGGCACTAACGAAGATGACTCCCTTAACCTGTTTTTTTACGCAGTCTTTCAACACGGAGACAGCCTGTTCAGCCGGGACAACGGAAATAGCCAAATCCACCTCGCCGGGAATATCCAGAATCGAAGAGAATGTCTTTAAACCTAATAACTCGGAAAGTGAAGGATTTACAGGATATATTTTCCCTTGAAATTTATCGTTGATAAGGTTCGAGGTACATAAATATCCTGGTTTCCGAGAATTGGAGGATGCGCCAATTACCGCTACTGAACCTGGATAGAATATGTGATTAAGTTGTGAAACTAAGTCCATATACAGTAAATCCCGATGTGACTGATGTTATATTGATACGATAATCCTTGTCAATTAATGACATGTCAGAGGATACGCTTAAAATAATCCAAAATAAAGAGTAATATCCTGGTTTAATTAAAGATTAATATGATCCAACAAGTAAAATAGTCGTACATTTTCCTTTTTTTCTATTGACATTGTTATGACAATTAGGTAGAATGCACTTCTCCTAAGTTGATTCTCGTATACTATACCGCGCCTTCTCGAAAGGAGGTGATTGTAGTGACAGAAAAAGCACAGCGAATGTTATGTAAACATTTTCCCGTGCTTTTTACGTTTAATCTGATGCATTCACGGATAGGGAGAAACTGGTACAGGAGGGATATAGTATGAAAAAGATATGGTTACCAATTCTAAGTTTACTTTTAATCTTGTCTCTGTTGGTTGTTTCTTGTGAATCAGAAACAACCGAAAAGGTAACGGAAGATGAAGGTGATGATCAAGTTGTAATTACTGAAACTGAAACAGGTGAGAAGAAAACCGAAACTGTGCAACAACCAGGAATGCGTGATCCTGATGAACCGAAATACGGTGGTACTCATATATCACTGGGTTTCGATCCTCAAGGATATGATTCAGGCATAATGCTGTCGATTATGATGTCTGAAATGCGTATTATGAACGAACCGTTAATGATAGGTGACTGGAGTAAAGGACCAGCCGGAACAGGTGAACTTGACTGGCAGCTCGGTCATATGCAAAGCATTAGTTATCTCAGAGGTGCTTTAGCTGAAAGCTATGAACTCCCTGATGATGAGACTATTATCTTTCATATCAGGCCAGGAGTCCACTGGTGGGATAAGGCACCGATGAACGGCAGAGAATTCACCGCCGAAGATGCAGCCTGGAGTTTGAATCGGGAATGGGCTTGTGCCAGGTGCTATCTTGCCTCTGCCAATCCTCCGGAAGACAGGCCAATATCGATCACAGCTCTTGATAAATATACTCTTGAGGTTAAGGTTCCTGCACGGATACAGGGAAAAATGCTGCTACTCAACGGCTGGTATAGTGCTATGACACCGCGTGAAGTTGTTGAAATGTACGGTGACATGAACTCATGGGAGAATGTTGTCGGTACAGGCGGATTTATGCTGACAGACTATGTAACATCCAGTTCCTTAACGTACGAAAAGAATCTGAATTACTGGTCAAATGATCCGGTGCATCCGGAAAACCCAATACCTTATATGGACAAGGTGAAGCTGCTGATAATTTCTGATCTATCATCCCAGCAGGCAGCATTCAGGACAGGCAAAATTGATATGATGGCCAATGTAAGTGTCGAAGATTGGGAAATATTTATGGATCAGTGTCCTGAGATGCTATATTCCCCAACACTACCATGGATTCCTACGTTCCCCTGTGGCAGAATGGACAAAGACCTACCGTTCAATGATCTAAGGGTGAGAAGAGCTCTCAACCTGGCGGTTAATCAGGCAGAGATACTCGAAGGCTATTACAAAGGGCACGGAGTGATGTTGGGTTATCCGTTCGTTCCCAGCAAATCTATGTCAGACGTCTACGTACCACTCGAAGAAATGCCGGAATCTGTCCAGGAGTTATTTACCTACAATCCCGAGAAAGCAAAACAACTTCTTGCTGATGCGGGATACCCCAACGGATTCAAGACAGTTATGACCTGTCACTCTGGGGAGGTTGACCTTCTCTCCATCATCAAAGAATACTTCCTCGCGGTGGGTGTTGAAATGGAGCTTTCAGTAGTAGATGGCGGCGCCCACTTCGGAATGAAGAAGGGCCGAACCTTCCCTGAAATGATAATGGCGGACACCTATCCCTATGGTTTTGCGAACATGCATAATGTTCGCCCGGAGAGTTCTAGCTGCCCCTGTTTCTGGGGTAGTGATGAATCTCGAGCTGCTTACAACAAAGTTCAAGAATACTTATGTAAAGATGACGAAAAAGTTAGACAGGCGGTAAAGG
>DUFA01000137.1 GCA_011191975.1 Dehalococcoidia bacterium | reverse complement strand
CACCTTGAGCTCCTCACCCACAGCCGGGTAACCTTTGCCCGTGGCCGGAACCTTGACACGATCACCGGCAGCCAGACTATCAACAGTTTCCTACCCCTGAAAAACGATTTCAAATTAATGTCTTATGCCTTATATGTAATCGAACTCGTCAACCAGTTTACTCCTGAACATTACGAAGATTACAAGCTGTTTCAGTTACTGCTTGAAACGTTGAAGAACCTGTGCCAGACCGATGAAATCGAAACCTTGCTGAGGTTTTTCGAAATCCATCTGTTAAGTGAAGTTGGATACCGTCCTCAGCTTCAGCATTGCGTAAACTGCCGGAAAGAACTTGAGCCTGTGACAAATACCTTCAGCCCCGCTTCAGGAGGAGTGATTTGTCCCGAATGCAGTTATAAAAGTGCTTCTGTATTATTCTCACTCTCTGTGAACGCCTTGAAGGTTCTGCGCTTTTTCCAGAACAATGACTATGATACGGCATCCCGGCTGAAGGTACCTCCCGAGTTATCTGGCGAACTGGAAAAAATTATGAGAGGATATATCCGGTACCTTCTTGAAAAAGACCTGAAGTCAGTCGCCTGGCTGGACAATCTGAAATACGAATCAGGAGTATAAGCAATCCCTTACTATACCTAACCTTCTTGAGAACGCCGGAAAGTTACAGAGAAGGTCTTAGTGTATTTAACGCGGTAAATTTCATGATCTAAGCGGTAATCCTGTAGCAATAATACAGTGCTCATGGTTGATCATACAGACTATAGCCACTATCCATTTGAATCACACGGGCCAACAACACTCTACTTAAGTCACCCGAATCTTGACTACCCACAAAAAGTAGCCTACCATAAGATATCTATATCAGCCGAGGAGGAAAAGTGATGAGAAATACCGCTTTAATGAATGGAGCGCTTATTGGTTTTGGACTGGGATTTATCCTGGCGAGTATAGCTTTATACAGGCTGGTTGCCGATTACGTACCCCAGTACGCGAACACGTGGTATTTCCAGGGAATTGCCATTGTAGGCGGAGCAGGACTGATTGTCGGTATTATTTTTGAAATTATCGAAAGAGTAAAAGCTAGAAAACAGCCGGCAGAAACAGAAGAAATAGAATAAACAGGACTAAAATGACATCAAGACTTGACCGTATAACACAGCAAAGAATCGATAAAGTACAAAGCCTGCGCGAGTCCGGTATCGACCCATATCCGAAAAGATATCCGCGAACTCATACAGCGGTACAGGCAGTAGAGTTACTTGAAGCTATAGAACAAAGCGAGACAAAAGAAGCAAAGGTGTCGGTTGCCGGACGTATCATGGCTAACAGGTCGATGGGCAAGAGTTCTTTCATGGATATCCGGGACGTAACCGGCAAGATACAGTTATTGTTCATGAACACCAACCAGCTGGAGGAACAGAAACTCAAGGTATTTAAGGACCTGGATATCGGTGACTTTATCGGCGTTGAGGGAAATATTCTCAGGACAAGAACCGGAGAACCTACGGTAAGAGTAGAAAATTTCACACTGTTATCCAAATCACTTCTGCCACTGCCGGATAAATGGCATGGTCTAGTGGATGTTGAAACACGTTACCGCCAGCGCTATGTCGACCTTATCGCAAACACCGAAGTGAAAGAGATGTTCAAAATACGCAGCAGGATTATTTCTGCTATTAGACAATTCCTAGATAGCAGAGATTTCCTAGAGGTCGAAACTCCCGTTCTTCATCCTTCAGCAGGAGGCGCCTTAGCCGCGCCATTTATCACATACCATAATGCACTCGATCGCGAATATTATTTACGCATTGCGTTGGAATTACATCTGAAACGATTGATTGTCGGCGGTTTTGATAAAGTATATGAGATTGGATACGTTTTCAGAAACGAAGGAATCTCCACAACACATCACCCTCAATATACCCTTTTGGAAACATATGAAGCCTACGCCGACTATAACGACGTAATGAAAATGCAGGAAGAATTAATCTGGGAGGTAAGTCATAAGGTACTGGGAACTGACACTGTCGAGTATGCCGGAGATACTATCGATCTAAAGCCACCATGGAGACGGATAACCCTTCGCGATGCCGTGAAAGAATACAGCGGTATCGACTTCGTGAAATATCCTACCGCAGCCGGTTTGATGGAAAAGATGCGTTCACAGGGGATAGAAGCCGATCCGAATAAAAACTGGGCAAAACTTGTCGATGAGCTTCTCAAAACCTGCGTACGACCGAAACTGATACAACCAACTATCGTGTACGATTACCCTGTTTCGATGTCGCCACTGGCAAAGAATAAGCCGGGTGAAGAACGTGTCGTAGAGAGATTCCAGTCGATAATTGCCGGTCTTGAAGTGGATAATGCTTACAGTGAGTTAAATGATCCGTTGTTACAGAGAGAAAGATTCGAAGAGCAGTTAAGAGAACGACAGGAATCCGACGAAGAACGGTGGACAATAGACGAAGACTACCTGACCGCGCTTGAGTACGGAATGCCTCCTACCGGTGGACTTGGTATCGGAATAGACCGCCTTGTTATGCTGTTAACCGATAAACAATCGATTCGCGAAGTAATACTATTCCCTCAGTTAAGAGAAAAGGGGTAAAGAAATGCTGGATCTGAAATATATCCGAGAAAATCTGGAATCGGTGAAACAAGCTGTGAGTTCCCGGCAGGATTCCTCACCCCTAGATGAGATAATCAAGCTTGATACAGAAAGGCGCAGTAAAGTCTCCGAGCTTGAAGAACACAGGCGTAAACGGAAAGAGGCTGCCCGTGAAAGAAAACAGGATGAAGCATCGATAGAAGAAGGCCGCAACCTGCGTAACATGATCAACAACCTTGAAGAAGAGGTGAGAAACCTTGATGAACGGCTGGAAGAACTGCTTCTGCAGATCCCGAATATTCCTCATGAGTCCACTCCCGTAGGCAAAGGAGAGGAAGATAATACGTTTGTACGATCCTGGGGTGAACCTAGAAAACTCGATTTCCAACCTTTACCGCACTGGGAACTGGGTGAGAAACTGGGAATCATCGATTTCGACAGAGGAGTCAAGCTGTCCGGAAGTCGATTCTACGTTCTTAAAGGTCTTGGAGCACGCCTTCAAAGAGCAATAATTGCTTTTATGCTCGATCTCCACACCTCGAAGCATGGATATTATGAGATATATCCACCATGGATGGTCAAGCGTGAGATTATGATCGGGTCCGGTCAGCTGCCTAAGTTCGAGGAAAACCTCTATCATGACGAAGAAGATGACCTATGGTTCGTTCCCACTGCCGAGGTTCCGGTAACGAACTTGCATAGCGATGAGATACTCCAACCGGGAACACTTCCGATATACTACGTTGCCTATACTGCCTGTTTCCGGAGAGAAAAAATGTCAGCCGGGCGTGATACCCGTGGTATAAAACGCGGTCACCAGTTCGATAAGGTGGAAATGTACAAGTTTACGGAGCCCGAAACCTCCTACCAAGAACTGGAGAAAATGGTAAAAGACGCCGAAGATGTCTGCCAGGCACTGGACCTGCCGTATAGAATAATCGAACTATGTACCGGCGATATCGGCTTCGGTTCGGCAAAATCTTACGACCTGGAAATGTGGGCACCGGGTTGCGAAGAATGGCTTGAAGTCAGCTCATGTTCCAACTGTACCGATTTCCAGGCACGACGGGCAAATATCCGGTACCGTCCTACTCCGGATTCTAAACCTCGCTTCGTTCATACTCTGAACGGATCAGGACTGGCACTGCCTAGGGTGATGATAAGTATAATGGAGAATTACCAGCAGGCCGACGGAACGATACGCGTTCCAGATATTCTCCAGGACTTCATGAAAACGGATATCATCAGATAAGCTGCCAGAAGGTTTTTCATACTATCAATGATTGAGATGAACGTCACATACTCTCTTTTTCATTGGTCATAAAATTAAGTATATGAAGAAGGAATATGTAGTAATCACCGGAATGATACTATTCTTTGTGGTAATAGTCGCCTATATTGCCATAGCCGGAGCCGGTATCTCCCCGATCTGAGGTATATGAAACACCCAGTAGGGGGGTATTGAAAAAAGTATTTGCTATATAAAAGGCTTATTTTGTGTACTGAAAGACTTTTACCTGCGGGGTAAGATTACCTGATGTGAATTGCAGACCCTGATCCGAAGCATGTACTAACTCATAGTTATCCAGTGCATCTAGGTGTACACAGGAAACCATCGGATCATTACTTACGATCCGATAATTACCGGTTTCTTTCGAAGATATGTATTGCTTTGCTTCTTCGTACGAACTATATTGCTTGGCTTCAGTAACCAACTTGAAAACATTTCCTGCTTCGTCTTTACGTTCCTCATAACCAATAACCCAGATCGTTACCGCATCCACAGCCTGGCAGTCGAAATTATACAATCGTACTGCCATAGAACGGAAATATTCGGGGTAGTATAAGGGTCTCTGGATCAACTTTGTTTGATCCTCAGGGTGAGTTACCAGGTACATGTCGAAGAAATCCGTCACCTGCATTCCTCCCCAGGTTATAACAGCCCAGAACTTACCACTGGCATTATTGGGATTTACATAAGCTGTTTCGTAATCAATGATTATATATTTTCCATCAACTTTTTCTATTACTTTGTCAGCGGTTTCTTCATCCTGCGCCGTAAAGAATGCAGCCATGTCTCTAATGGCACGAGGATCTTGTGATGGATTGGCAGTTGGTAAACGATGAGCCATCCTGGTTATCCAATAACCATAATCCCACCATGAAAGTACACCGTACGCAGTGTCCGGGTAAGGGTAATATACATCCAGTTCTTTATAATAATCTATCGTATTCGTAGTATCCGGATAACTGCTCAGAATGGATGAATATGATATGTATTGGTCGGATTGTACTAGGCTATAATATTCGTTGATATTGCCGAAAGGCTCAGGAGTATTCTCCCTCATCCAGTCGAGTACACTGCACCAGGCATCTGAGGGAGCGTAAGGTACCCGTTTGGATGCGTCTATTGCCGGTTCTAT
This sequence comes from Dehalococcoidia bacterium, assembly GCA_011191975.1. GTDB lineage: Bacteria > Chloroflexota > Dehalococcoidia > Dehalococcoidales > UBA2162 > MGML01. Next base: position 28,932 of record DUFA01000137.1, on the reverse strand, counting down.
ACTCCAGAAATAACCTGTAAAAAATACAACTATTATAACCATAGTCATCACAGAATAAGGGGCTATCAACGGATTACCCTGCTGCTTGCGGACAGCTTTCCGCTTCACATCTCTCGCCCTCTCTATCGCCTGTTTTACTTTCTCGGTGAAAACATGCGCTCTAGCATAATCGATTACCAGCCATGTGATATAGCCTGTAAGCAAGGCGATATTAACGCTGTAATAGTAACCAAACCGACGTTGGCCAAGATTCGATATTAAAATAATAATACTCCATACTAATAAAAGAGTCTTATCAAAATTACCATGCTTTAACCAGTAGTACAGGAGTATTAACATCGAAATAATAGCTATGAAAAAGGTAGTATTATAGTTGTTCCAGACAATCGCTAAAACATTTCCATACGCATTACTAATAAGCGGCTGCATTTCGATAGTAGTTAGTTGGGCTCCAACCGGCCTGAATATAGAAAACCTTGCGAGCATCGATTGAACGATATTGGGAGACACTAAGTAGAATAATCCGAATCCTGCTATTCCCATGACAATCGCCGTCACAGGATAGTATGCGGATTTCCAGCTTTTCCTCACCATAAACCAGGATAATATCCCCATCGCGATACAGCCTGTCGCACCAATCAGTGAAGATGCAGGTACTATCGTAGCTACAGTGCCGGGAAGAACGACTAAAAACCCGACAATAAAAGTCATCGTCCCGACAATTGAGAGATAGTCGGTAGGCCTGTTTTTTAAATGGTCGATAATAAACTGGATAAACAAGAAAACGAATAATATAAATGTAAACATTGGAGCGCCCGACCAGGTCAGACCAAACATCCCCAGCGTGATACCGGCAAGCAAACTATAGATTAACGGTTTCCGTATTGCAGTCCAATCAAGTTTCCTGAAATGATCAAACCGCAGGTCATTCTTGCTGGCATTTTTCAGAGCTAGAATTACGAAGAGAATAAGAAGTGAGGTAAGAAATACTTCAAAGCAATGATAGTCTGAAAAACCAAGTTTGGTCCGAGAAAGAAATTCACTAGGTAGTATAGCCAGCAGGGCAGACGAAAATACTCCACCCCATTTCCCGAATAATTCCCTGCCAATGAAATAGACGATTATAACGGTCAAAGCTGCCATTACCGGTGGAGTGAACACGCCGACAACATCAATGGCGTGCTGGCTGGGCGTAATCAATCCAAAAAGGCTACTAATACTGGCAAGCAGGTTATTGTAAAGATGACTCCCGCTAATATCAGTTCCACCGGGGTAAAGAAGGTAAGGATCAAAATTCGATGCACTTGGGAAATTGATTGCCAGGTTATCTACCAGTCGCATCTGGTAATAAGCATCGGCACTGGAGTATTTTATCCAATCTCCTTTGAATATCTGGCTGTACGATAGAACTGTCCTGATTATAAAAGCTATTGTGGCTATGACTGCAACAAGAATACCAGCCAGTAGGGATGACGGGATTTTGAGTTTATTCACAGAGATATTCCTCTATATAATATGAAAATTCAGTAATAAAATAGCTTGCCTTAGTATTACACACTCAGGTGCCTTTGGCAAGAGTATTTAGTATCAAAAATATCTTGTACGTTAGCCTTTGCGTTCATAGACAGTTCTGGAGTAGAATTTATTGCCGGGAGGGGTGTCCGAGAGGCCTAAGGAGGCGGTCTTGAAAACCGCTGTCCCGCAAGGGACCGTGGGTTCGAATCCCACCCCCTCCGCCAGCTGTTAGTAAACATATTTTGTTTACCGAGAATACCCTTCATCAGGAGGTATTTAGTATGGTAAATACTATCTTCATCATCATTGGCCTCGCTGTCCTAGCATTGATCGGCTGGATAGCTCAGGGATTCTTCTTTACTTCCGAAATACCTTTAATCTTCCGTATCCTCGTTAGCATTGTGGCTATCGGCGGAGTATCGCTGCTTCTTATCGTGATCAGGGACAGGGTAAAACAGGCCAAAACAGAAGATTTTAAAGGAGTGGATAAATGATTATCACAACTTCCGAGAAAATAGAAGGTAAGACCGTTGTAAAAACTATCGGCCTTGTGAAAGGCAGCACCATCAGAGCAAGGCACCTCGGCAGGGATATCATGGCAGGACTGAGGGGTGTTGTCGGCGGCGAGATTACGGAATACACAAAGATGATGGCTGAATCCAGAGAACAGGCTTTACAGAGAATGGAGGAAGATGCCACGGAACAGGGTGCGAATGCCGTAATTGCCCTGAGGTTCACAACCTCGATGGTGATGCAGAATGCTTCAGAAATACTGGCTTACGGTACCGGAGTGGTCGTCGAATAGTACTAAGCTGTTTTGTTGTTATTTTCCCGTGAGAAGTGCCCACACCGAATTCAGGTAACGTAATTTTTCCTTTCCCATCGCCAGTTCCAGGTGAATTTTCTCACTGTTCGGGAATGCATTTATCCGGTCGATCTCAGGCTTCATCCGGACTAATTTCTCTTCAACATTATCTCCGGCAAGTACTTCGTCTATCCTGTGCATCATGGCACGAGCTTCTTCAACACGCCTGATCCCAACGTCTGCGAGATCATCCGGGATTACACCGTATTTAGCCTTCACGCGTACTAGCCTGAGAATACCTTCATAAGTGCTTTCCACGATATCATCGCGATTCATCCACTTCGTTTCATAATTTAACGTGTATTTCCAGCTTGGCATTTCCAGACCTTGCCTGTACTCTTCAACATTTCTGAAAAGTATCTTGTATCCATGCTTTTCAGACTGCTCGTACCCAAGACTTCCCGGGTCGAGAAAAGGAGACAGGGGAGAAAGGAACAGCGCCAGACGTTCAGTTCCCTTGAACTTTTTCATCAGGTAATCGCAGTAATCAACCGTATCCATCACCGACTTCATATCCTGTCCTGGCATACCAACCATGTAGAACACGTCCATCCTGCCGCAGCCTGCTTCCAGGGCATTGGTTATCATTGTTTCAAGAGTTTCGTCGGTATAATTCCTTCCCGACTTTTTCCTGATTTCGTAATCGTGCGACTCCGGTGAAATTTCAAGGCAGAATCCGGGAGCAGCAAGACTCATCTGTTGAAGAGCTGCTTTTGACATCGGTGAGAAGATCTCGAACATCAACTGGTTCTTCACTCGCTTTTCCTGTAAACGCCGTAATATCTCATTGGCATAATCTTCCCCTTTTTGATACAGGTCGCCGAGGATGAAAATCGGCCCCCGGCTGAAACGCGCTATCTGACGGATATCACGTACGACAGCTTCCGGCGACCTGAATACAGGTTTCTGTCGATTATGATAGCATCGGAAAGCAGCATTCGAACCACCACATATCACACAATTGTTAACACAACCGCGGCAGCTAATCACTCCTGTGATGGGATAACGCAGCCAGTCACTGACTGGAATGTGGCCTATGAGGTCGCGATATCTGATAACCGATCTTATTACACCACCATAATGGTTGATCATCACGTTTTCGATGTCATCAGGTACATTGGTAAAAGGATTTATCCTAACGGTGCCACCGGAATCCTTCCAGACCAGGTTGGGTATGGTGCCAAGATCTCCACCATTAAGTACACAATTCATCAATTGCCGAAAAGGCTCTTCGGTGGAATCGCCCCTGATTACAAAATCTATCTCCGGGTACTCGATCAGTTGTTCGTGAAAATAGGTCGAAGAAAAGCCACCGAATACAACCTTTGAGTTCGGGTGATGCTTCTTAACCAGCCTGGCTATCTCGATGGAGCCGTGGCTGTGAACCATCCAGTGTAGGTCGATTCCGAACACCGGAGATTTCAGATTTTTTATCATCCTTTCAGCGTCGAAATTCCTGTTCCGAAGCATGAGAACTGCAAGGTTAACTATCCTTACTCTGTATCCAGCTTTTTCCAGGTACTCGGCAATGCTGGCAAGACCGATAGGATACATCTCGAAAATCGGTGATGGTGGAACAAGATCACTTACCGGACCGTAAAGAATGGTCTTTTTCCGAAAGTCGTAGACACTCGGCGCATGAAGTAAAACCAGGTCTATCGTCATTACAGATCGAAGACCTTCGATAGGATGTAACCAATTCCTACGAGTAACTGGGTGATAAGCACGACCTGTACATTCGCTGCCATTGCACCCATGAGAGCAGGTTTATCATCGTAGTTCAATGAACCTCGGATCGCTTTTACAGCCATCGGTAGAGTCAGAAGGCTAATGAGAGTTATTACCGGCATCTGCTGGGCAATCACGGCGCCGATTATCCACAGGTAAACCAGGATAGTCATTGAGGAATAAATCCATGCGGAGTTTTTCTTCCCTAGGACAATAGGTGTGGTTTTTCTTCCTGCCCCTGCATCTGCTTGAACATCCGGAAATTCGTTGAGAAATAGGAGGTTATGAACAAGTATGAAAGACGGCACAGAAGCGATAATGGCGGGCCAGGTAAACTGGCCTGTTTGTACAAAATATGCACCCAGAACGGGTAAAGCCCCTAATCCGAGTCCCGGTGCCCATTCCGGCCACGCTATTTTAAGAATCACTGGACTGTATACGAGTATGCACACTGCTGCTATTATCAATAGAGGTAGTAACGCCAGGCCGTTTTCCATACTGAGCACATAATAAGCTCCTATAGGCACAATAATTATGAAGGCACCCAACCCAATCCATAGAGCCTGTCTCGCCGTAAATAGACCTTGGGGAAGAGCCCCGCTTCCTCCGTTAAACAGTGTCTTCTCAGTATGAAGATCGATACCACTTTTATAATCAAAGTACTCGTTGAGTACATCGACACTAATATGCGCCATCAGAATGCCAAAACCAGCAAGCAACGCATGCCCAACGTGGAAAGATCCGTCATACCAGGCTAACGCTGCCCCAAAGAATGCCAGTACTATTGAGAGGGGAAGAAAAGGAGCCCGGATTATCATCAACCATCTGTTCATTAGTTACCTTCCTGGTGCGCTGTTTTTTCGTGCTTATTCCAGCATTTCTCGTGAACATAGACTCCACATGCGGCACAATAATAAATGTGTACTCTGGCGTCTGCTTTACAAACCGGACACTTCATCAGCTAACCTCCAGAATTAGTTTTTCGTAACTTTTAACATCGTAATAGACTGTACTGTCAATATGAATTTATGCGGCAGGTATATCGCCACAATTTTACCACATCCTGCCAGAATCTGCACAAGTTAAGAGCAGGTATATCAACAAATTATATAATGTATTCTCTACCCGTATTTAATATTTTTCTGCTTACTGTCATATCTGCTGATTTTTCACCACTCAGCATATTCTTAATATACTGTTTACTCGCTTCGACACCTGGCTGATCGAGTGGGTTTATGTCATATAATCCGGCGGTAAAAACGGTCTGCACTTCCAGCAGGAAGAGAAGCTGACCAACTGTAAATGCACTAATTTCTGGAAGAACCAGGCTCATAGTACTCCTGCCGACTTCTGTCAGAGCAATCCTGGTCGACTCCATTTCAATGTTAATTAACTCCTCGATACCGTGACCTGAAAGGTATGAGTACTCATCTTCAGGTGATTCGGGTATTTCGATATTATTACCATGATTCTCAACCTTCAGAAAGGTAATCATTTTATCGAATGGTCCCTCGGTATACAGTTGAAGCTGGCTGTGCTGATCTGTAACACCCAGGGCAGCGACTGGTGTCTGTCCGGAATTTACCATTTTGCCGGATACCATCATTTTCTTACCCAGGCTTTCTGCCCATAGTTGCCGGAACCAGTACACTACCTGATACAGAGCATCACTATACGGCATCATTACTGCAATGTTCAGTCCTTTTCGTGTATCGGCAAGATAGTGAAGCGCGCCGGACATATACGCCGGATTCTGCCGGAGGTTGCCTGTCCGGGTTCTATCATCCATTAACCTAGCCCCTGCAAGTAACTCTCGAATATCAATACCCGCTATCGCGGCAGGAAAGAGTCCCACGGGACTTAGTACGGAATAACGACCGCCGACATTTTCCGGTATATCAAGTAAAGGACAGTTGTTTTTCTGGGCAAATTTATATAAACTACTGCTTTTATCACCGGTAGTAATCACTAGGTGTTCGGATGCGGACTGTTTACCTAGTTTATCTTCGATAATTTTTCGCACAATCAGGAATTGACTGATCGTCTCTACTGTTTTCCCGGACTTGGTTATTAAGTTGAACAGTGTTTTTCGTGGATTAACATAATTGAGGAGGAATTTCATGGTTACAGGATCTATGTTATCGAGGAAGTGTATCCTCGGGACTCCATTTCGTTCCTCCAGAGGTAGCAGATTATGGATCGGACTACATAGTGATTGAAAAAGAGTTTTAGCTCCAAGTGCTGAACCGCCGATTCCCAGGACTACGAAATCATCAAACGTTCTCTGATAAGTTTCAGAGAGATGAAGAACTTCATCAGTAGTTGCGGAATCATATGGAAGCAGGTAGAAACCGTATTCACCGGAATCTCTTTTCTCGTCGATTTTCTCGACTGCGGCTTTAGCAGTAGAGACTAGTTCATCTATTTCTTCAGGAGTGATACCTTTGTGAGAACCGATAAATTCGGACATCATACCGCTGTAATCCAGCTTTATAGCCTTGTTATCGGTCTGAAGAGGATTTCGGCTTTGCATATCCGCCCCTTTTCAGGCTATCCCTAGCTGATTCTGAGGGCTACTATAGAGATGACGATGAATATAACAGCCAGAACTATCGTGAGTTGAAAAAGAGTTCTCTCAATTCCACGCCTGGTGCGATATACACTGTCTGCCTGGCCGAATATACCACCCATTCCGCCGCCTTTCACCTGGAGCATAATAGCCAGGATAAGAGCTACGGAAAGAACAATCTGCGCTATATTCAGGTAAGTCAATTTATTACTTCCTCTAGCTTCTTCTTTATTAATTCATTAACCAGTTGAGGATTCGCTCTGCCCCTGGTTACTTTCATTACCTGTCCGACAAGGTATTTTACCGCGGCTTCTTTACCTGCTCTGTAATCAGCGACCGCCTGCTTATTCACGGCTATTGCCTGTGAAATAGCTTCTTCAAGCTGTTCAGCGTCACTTATCTGGCCACGATCTCCTTCTTGAAGCAGGATATCGGCGTCCTTGCCGGTATTATACATCTCTTCTAGCATAGATTTTGCGGTTGCTGCTGAGATCTTTCCCTCTGAATTTAACTCCGTTAACCTTACCAGATTAACAGCACTCACTTTTTCGCTAAATCCGGCAATATCTATACCGTTAGCATTCATTATACGACTGACTTCACCTAAAATCCAATTGCTACCAAGTTTTGCTCTCTCCGGTACTGATATTTCGTCCGACCCACCAGACTTTATGAATTCCTCCTCGTAGTCGGCCATTTCCCTGGAACCGGTCAACAGATCGGCATCGTAAAGCGTTAATTTGTATTCATCCATAAAACGGGCACGTCTGGCATCGGGCAGTTCCGGTAGTTGAGTCCTGATGGCTTCCACTTTTTCTGCGGTCAGTATCATCGGCGGTAGGTCAGGTTCAGGAAAGTAGCGGTAATCATGGGCGTATTCTTTACTGCGTTGTGAAACAGTCACACCCCTGTCTTCGATCCAACCACGAGTCTCCTGGACAAGCTTTTCCCCCTTTTCAACAGCCTTTCTCTGCCGTTTTCCCTCATACTCCATAGCCAGATAAACAGCTCTGAAACTGTTAAGGTTCTTTACTTCTACTTTAGGACCAAATTCTTCACTTCCTTTAGGCCTTATGCTGATGTTGGCATCGCACCTGAAGCTGCCTTCTTCCATATTCCCGGTAGAAACTCCGATGTAGCGTAGTATTGTCCGAAGCTTCATCAGATACTGACGGGCTTCCTCGGGTGAACGTAAGTCCGGTTCACTGACGATTTCCATCAGAGGTACTCCTGAACGGTTAATATCCACAAGGCTATAATCTTCTCCGTTCGAAGTTGAGCGATGCAGTAACTTTGAGGTATCCTCTTCAAGGTGAATATGATTGATTCCGATCTTCCTTGTGACTCCGTCTACCTCAATCGACAACCAGCCACTACCGCTTATCGGAGAACCACTTTGGGAAATCTGGTAACCTTTTACCAGATCGGGATAAGGGTAATTCTTGCGATCGAACCTGGTGAATTCGGAAATAGGGCAGTTCAAAGCAAGAGCAGTCATAATCGTGTAGTCCACAGCCTGACTATTAATAACTGGAAGAACGCCTGGCATTCCCATACAGACCGGGCAGACGTGAGAATTGGGAGGAGCGTCCGCATACTCTGCGCTGCACCGGCAAAACATCTTACTTTTTGTCAGAAGCTGGGCATGAACTTCCAGCCCGATAATTGTCTCGTAGTCCATCAAATTCGTACCTGAAACCATTTCAGTATAACAATAATGATACTGGCTGACAAGAAATTATGATATAATCTCAGGTGTAAGTGTGGGGCTGTAGCTCATCTGGGAGAGCGTCGCGTTCGCAATGCGAAGGTAAGGGGTTCGAGTCCCCTCAGCTCCATAAAACTGCTTATCACCGTCAACCACAGCCTTATAAAAATCGTCGAGTCTCCTTAAAATAGTGTTGACCGTCCGCTTTTTCTTTGCTGATAATTACCAAGTTATTACAGTCTTTAACAATTAACTTAGTGTAAGGTTGACACCATTTCTAAAAGTTAATTCAGATATATAATTCTGCATTTTATTATTTATTTCAAAAGAATCGTAGCAAAGGCATTGACAAATCTGAAATCAGGATATATATTAAGTATATATGCTAAACATATATGCTTAATAAGGATGTTTTAATATGCGTTATCCGATTCTTGCTTTACTTGCCGAGAAACCAGCCCATGGTTACGAACTGAAGCAGATCTACGATGATAAATTTGGAGCTGTATGGCCTCCGATCAACGTAGGACAAATTTATAATACATTATCTGCACTGGAACGTGATGAACTCGTGAAAAGTGAGGAAATACCGCAACGAGGTTCGCCCAGCAGGCACGTATATGAACTCACCGAAGAAGGGCGAGTTACACTACATGAATGGTTGGAAGAAACATCTGATAGCCCGACACTCAAGGAAGAATTCATTATTAAATTGATTCTTGCATATATTGCAGGAACAAAAAATCCTTTGGACATAATAGATCGTCAGCGTCAGGAATACTTTAAGGCAGTAAGAGAATTAGATAATCTTGCTACTGATCGAAATAATGATATAACAACAAAATTGCTGGTAGGTGCTGCCTCACTTTATATCCAGGCCCTGCTAAAATGGCTGGATCAATGTGAGGAAGAGTTCACAGGTCAACAATACAAAAACTTTACCGGTAGTTAACTTATCATTGTAGATTAAGGAGGATTCCAATGGAAAAAATGTTGATGTTAAGAAAACTCTCCAGGACGTACCGGAGTAATAGTACGAGAATAAATGCGTTGCGTGGGATAAATTTGGATGTGGATTCAGGTGATTTTGTAGCAGTGATGGGACCGAGTGGATGCGGTAAATCCACAATGTTGAATTTGATAGCCGGACTCGATACACCAACAGACGGTGAAATCTATCTGGCTGAAAAGAGGATCGATAAGCTGAATGAAACAGAACGGGCAATTATCCGCCGCCGACATATCGGGGTTGTCTTCCAAGCATTCAACCTGATTGGAAACCTTAGTGTAGCAGATAACGTGGAATTACCTGCACTTATCGCGGGTTTTACGGCGAAACAGGCCCGGGAACGTCGTAAAAATCTTTTAGAACAACTGGGTATAGCTGGCAAAGCCGTAGATGTTCCATCAAAATTATCCGGTGGAGAACAGCAAAGAGTTGCTATAGCACGAGCCCTGGTCAATACTCCTCAGGTCCTTTTAGCTGATGAACCAACCGGTAACCTGGATACAGAAAGTTCACATGAAGTAATGAACCTTCTAGGTCAATATAATGCTGAAGGACAAACCATTGTGATAGTGACTCACAACCATGTGGTAGCAAGCTGTGCCAGCCGAATTATTCATATGCGTGATGGGCTCGTGGCTAACGAGACCAGGGTCGATGTAAAAGGTGATCACAAATCAGTTCTTTCCAGACTGATCAGCCTGGAGGTGTAATGATGTTAAGAGCATTATTTCGTAAAGCATGGGCTGATATAACGAGCCGTCCTCTTCAAATCGGGTTGGTATTCGTTGTCGTGACGATTGCTACAGGAGTACTAACCGTGGCTGTTACTACTCGTATAAGTGTTGAAAACGCTTACCTGACAAGACAAAGAGAAGGTAGCGGAGCTCATGTCTGGTTTTCCTACCCTTTCGGTGAGGGAGATGCTTCGGATCTGCAAAAAATAGGCGAGATGGAGGGAGTGACAGCAAGTTCCGGACTAATACCATACCTTACAGAATCATACCCGCTTATTCTGGATGACCGTGCCATAAATCTCCGTTTTCTTGGAATGCCCTTGGTACCTCCTGAAATAGGTAGTCCTATCATATTGAACGGGCGATGGCTCAGTTCAGACGGGGATCAAGAAATTATCATCGATTACAGTCTCGCACGTGACCAGAATATTGAGATTGGCGATAAGTTGGAGGTATTAGTAGAAAACAGAACAGAAATATTTGAAGTTGTGGGTTTTTCCGTAGCTACAGACCGTCTATCATATCCATATTTTCCAAATGCGACTGCATATGTCCTGCCTGCTGTACTCGAGATAATAGAAGAAGACCTCGATGAGTGGAGATGGAATTACGGTGTACAACTTCGGGATTCGGAAACCGCCGGGGTATTTGCCCGAATGGCTTTGGAGACCTATCCGGATAATCAGAAACCCTCTTTTTTCACATGGCAATATTATAAAGATTTAGTCGATAGCGTGGTCAGACCATATTATATATTCATAGGAGCTTTCGGTATTCTTGCCATTTGTGTTGCAGCTTTCGTGATTACGAATGTTATTGCCGGCAATGTTCTTGCACAGTATCGCGATATTGCTTTGCTAAAATCCATTGGATTTACTCCACGACAGCTGACATTTCTCATTCTTCTTGAGCATGTAACGATAGGTCTGCTGGCGGCAGTTGTCGGAGTGGCAATCGGGTTTGCTGTTACACCCTTGGCGTTACGCGTCACCGAGGAACCCCTGGGAATCGCTGCTTCTCCCGTATTTGATCCTGTTATGGCAGTAGCTATTGTACTCGGTACTTCAATAATAATTGCCGTGACTTCCTTTATTCCCGCCTGGCGTGGAGGAAAAGTTTCAACCGTCTATTCATTGAAGACCGGTTCCCCTCAGTTTCAATCGAAATCATCCCGTGTTATTAAATTGGCAAGCTTCTTTAAGCTTCCGACGGTTATGACTGTAGGATTCAAGGATGCGTTTCATCGGCCTATACGTTCCACATTAACTATCTTTGCACTGATATTGGCAGTAATTCTTGCAGCTTTTGGTCTGGGAATGGAAGCTACACTCCGCAATATTATCGAAGATCCTACACTTGCAGGTGGCGAACCATATCAAATTACTGCAGGGAGGCGTCTTGACCAAGAGAGTATGTCTGCAGAAGAGATAGCGATACTACTTAACAATCAGCCTGAAATTCAATCTTATTATGAAGGACGAGCGTTCGCTGGCAATGTTGTCAAAGATGGTTATCCCGGTAAAACCTATCTTATAGGAGCCCCCAGTAGTAACTACGCGAATCTTGCTCCATATATTCCCGACGGACGTATGTACGAAAAGCCTGGCGAAGCTATTATTACCAGAAAAATGGCGGATGAAACAGGTTTCAATATTGGTGATAATCTCGCCCTTGTGCTTGACGGTCAATTATCCGATGTAATGGAAGTAGACGGTAAGAAGCTAACCTTGCAGGTAGTCGGTATATATGTTGATGATACAGCCCAGGTCAGAACAAGCTCAGACACTATCGTTAACCAGCTCGCTCTTAACCTTGAACCAACACATTATCGGATCAAGGTAGTCCCGGGAATTGATCCTGAGACTGTAAAAATAAACTTGCTGAAGCAATCAAATAATACACTATCTATTACGGTAACAAATGATTATGAAGGTAATAAAAAGACAGCCGGATATGTGCGACCACCATTGTATGTCATGACATGCGCCCTCTTTTTAATCGGTGCGGCTAGCGTATTGATCACGTTATTATTTACCATCAGAGAAAGATATGGTGAATTCGCGATATTAAAGACACTCGGATTTACCCCGCGACAGGTTGCAGCAACCATTATTTCTGGATCTGTTCTGTTATCCGGTATTGCTTTGATAATTGGGCTGCCACTGGGGATAATATTCACACGCCTTGGCCTTAACTACATAGGAATCATAAATAATATGGGCACGCCGTTCGGCACAATGCCAGGACCATGGGCAATAGTTCTCATAGTACCGTTAATTCTATTGATAGCTATTCTTGGATCTATTTTACCTGCCTACCGTGTCTCCAGACTCACCGTAGGCGAGGCACTACGAGTGACATAAGGTAACTAAGATAAAGGTATAAATACACATATTAAAACGCTTGGAATTTGACTATAATTGAAGAAAAAAGAGTATTTTGAGAGTTCTGCCTTTTATACCCCTCAGCTCCACCATGCGTCCCTCGCAGAGTTAATCCTGTTCAGGTTACCAAGCTATAAACATTTATTATTAATAACCTTCTGTATAGCTTCAACTACCAGTTCTAGTTCATCAATACTAATGTTGTGTCCGCTATTTGCAGCTACTATGATGCATGAATCAGTCCCTTCCTCTCTAACAGGAGTTCGGGAACCGTCAACCAAGGGCCGCATTTTTTAAAATAATCTCAATAAACGTTTATTTTCTTTATATCCCTCTGGAAAATACTGCAAACACTTGTTATACTTCGAGAATGAATTTTACCGGATCATCCAAGACAGTCCATAGTAATTTGTTCAGTTTGCATAGATGGATAAGAAGTTAAGAGCCAACATCTGGAAATTCTATCTTTTCAATATTTTTTCAGGCTTTGTTTTATACTACGCAATAGACAAGATCTTCATGGAAGCCAGAGGTCTTTCCGTTACGGAGATTGCCATTGTCCTGATTGTTTATGATGTTCTGTTCATTATTTTGGAGGTACCTTCCGGAGCATTGGCAGACCGATGGAGTCGTAAATACATTCTCGCTCTGAATATGGTCTTTTTCATACTTAATACCTTGGCCTGGGTATTGGCACATGATATTCGACTCTTCCTGCTGGGCAGTATGGCTGCATCAGTCCATATGGCTCTTCACTCCGGCACCGACACGTCTTTCCTTTACGATACTCTCAAGCAACTGAAAAGGGATGGTGACTATGAAAAGACACTGGGAAACTCAATCTTCTGGAGTAATCTCACGGCAATCCTGGCCGGAGTTACAGGAGGAGTAATCGCAGATCGGCTTGGACTGGAATTACCTTTCTGGATTACCATCGGCTTCTCTTTCATCGCCGTTTTTATCGCTCTCTCGTTCACCGAACCTGAGATTCATCGAACAACAGGAGCATTGAATTACTGGACGCATATCATCGAAACAGGAAAACTACTCTGGAAACACCCTTTCATCAAGCACGTGATAGTGTTCTGGGTTATCATGGGCGTAACCTTAATGCTCATTGATGAATACGGCCAGTTGTATTTTAGAGGTATAGGAATTCCGATCTATATGCTGGGGATATTGGCAGCTGTGGGTAGTGGAATAGAGGCGATTACGGGGAAATTCGCCTACCGGTTAAGTAAATTCAGCCGACGTAGAGTTTTTACGATCGCTCTTATTATAAGTATTGCCGGATTTATCGTCGTCGGACTTACAAAAACATGGTATGGGGTAGTATTCGCGTTTCTACCATGGCTGGCATATTACTCTATTTTACCTTTGTTTCTCAACGATCTGCACAAAGAACTACCTTCAGGACAGAGAGCTACCGGCGAATCGTTCACAAGTCTGTTACGCAGCCTGGTCTTTATCCCTGCAGGATTAGGATTCGGCATCATGGCAGATCGCATATCGATATTCATGGCATTTCTGGCAATCGGAATTGTACTTGCTATTTATCTTATAGTGTTCCTCTTTGCGTCTTACCGCAGATTCTCTGATTATTATCCTCGAAAATCTGAATTATAGGCATGTTAATGATCTTTTTCTTCATCCTAATTCTAGATATAACTCTTTTCGAGGTAGCGGTTTATATTTCTCTACGGCAATAGTAGAATAGAGACACGATGAGACATCTGTTCTACAAAGTCTGCTCCGGTATAGTATTACGGTTATGGAGAAATTCATGAGTACCCTGTCCCGTTTCCATCCGAACATATCCCGTTGGTTCCTGGAAAAGGTCGGACAGCCTACCGAAGTCCAGGAAGAAAGCTGGCAGAGAATTTCGGATGGCGAACATGTCCTGATAACAGCGCCGACCGGAAGCGGTAAGACGCTGGCTGCCTTCCTCTGGGCAATCAACCAGCTGGTAACCGGTCAGTTTCCAACGGGACATACCAGTATATTGTATATCTCCCCCCTGAAAGCGCTGAACAATGATGTCCAGCGAAACCTGCTCGATCCTCTCAAAGAACTGAGCGAAACCTTCCAGAAATCGGGGATGGACTTCCCTGAAATTCACGTTTTAACCCGTAGCGGGGATACCCCGCAGGCAGAACGGCACCAGATGCAGCGCCATCCGCCGGAGATTCTTATCACCACGCCGGAGAGTCTGAACCTGATGCTCAGTTCAAAGGGCGGACGGTCTATCCTGAAGAACCTCAGGACGGTGATCCTCGATGAAGTTCATGGGGTATTCGGGAATAAGCGTGGGATTCACCTGATGACAGCAGTGGAGCGTCTCACCTTGTTATCCGGTGAATTCCAGCGTATTTCCTTGTCGGCAACAATTCGTCCTCTCGAAACCGTGGCAGAATTCGTCGGTGGATTCACACTTGAAGGAGATGAACACGCTCCGGTGTACACGCCGCGATCTGTCTCGATTGTACACTCCGAAACAACAAAGCAGTACGACATCTCAGTGCAGTCTCCCGAAAAAACAGAAGAACAGGATTCAATCTGGGATGCTCTGACCATGTCATTCAGAGAAATTATTCGAAGAAACGACTCGACGCTGTTTTTTGCTAACAACCGGAGGTTGTGCGAAAGACTGGCGCTTAGACTAAATGATGGTGAAGAATCTCCCGTCGCCTACGTCCATCATGGGTCTCTTTCACGCGAGGTACGCACTGAAGTTGAGCGTAAGCTGAGAGAAGGCGAACTGCGAGCGGTGGTGGCTACCAATTCGCTTGAACTGGGCATTGATATCGGCTCGTTGAATGAAGTAATACTGGTACAGTCGCCTAATTCGGTATCATCGGCAATTCAGCGCGTCGGTCGGGCTGGACACCAGGTGGGCGAGATTTGCCGGGGCGAGATATTTCCCACCCACTCACAGGATCTCCTTGAAGCAGCGGTACTAGCTACATCTATCACGGAACATGACATGGAGAGTACCCAGCCTGTCCTGTGCCCTCTCGACGTACTGGCTCAGATTATTATCTCCATGACAGGCGTTGAAAAATGGGACATCGACAGGCTTTTCATGCAAATAACCGCCAGCTATCCCTACCGGCATCTGAAAAGAGAACAGTTCGACCTGGTGCTGAACATGCTTGCCGGACGATACGCAGAAGCCCGGGTTCGAGAGTTAAAGCAGCGTATTTCAATCGACCGACTGGATAACACGGTTGAAGCTGTCAAAGGAGCGTTACTTGCTCTGTATACCTCGGGCGGGATGATACCCGACCGCGGTTACTTCCACCTCCGCCACCAGGAGACTGGTTCTCTTATCGGCGAGCTTGACGAGGAATTTGTCTGGGAAGCAACTATCGGTCAGACATTTGCCCTGGGAACGCAGAACTGGAAAATCGAGCGAGTTACCCATAATGATGTCTTCGTGTCTCCCGGTAATCCCAGATTGATGGCGGCGCCTTTCTGGATAGGTGAAGAAAACTACCGTGACTTCCATTTCTCGGAGCGTATCGGCCGATTCCTGGAGGTGGCTAACGACAGTATTGATGACCCCGATTTTCTCGATACTCTGCAAAACAACTATCACATGGATGCCGGTGCATCCGAGCAACTGGTTGACTTTTTAGATTTCCAGAAAGAAATGACCGGCTGTGATCTTCCTCACCGGCACCATATTTTAATTGAGTATGTAAGAACCGGACCAGGAGGAGTTCCCGGGAACCAGCTGATATTACACACGACTTGGGGAGGACGAGTCAACCGCCCGTTCGCTATGGCGCTGGATGCCGCCTGGGAAGAGACTTACGGTCAGCGACTTGAGGTATATACCGGAAACGACTGTATCGTCATACAGTTACCGCACGATACCGAAGCCGATGAGGTGCTTTCCCTGGTTACGAGTGCAAACGTTGAAAAACTACTCCGCAAACGTCTTGAAGGCTCCGGATTCTTCGGAGCCAGGTTCCGCGAGTGTGCCGGTCGTTCACTGCTCCTGACCCGTAATAAAATTGGCCAGAGAATGCCGCTCTGGATGAACCGGATGCGCTCGCAGAAACTGCTTGCTTCCGTTATGCAATATGAAGACTTTCCTATCCTTTTGGAAGCATGGCGTACCTGCCTGCAGGATGAATTCGACATGGAAAGCATGAAACAGGTGCTGACCGAACTCGAAACGGGAGTAATCAGATGGTCGGTGACTCATACGAGCTATCCCAGTCCGATGGCACAGAGTGTTTCGTGGCGGCAGATCAATGATTATCTTTATCGATCCGACGAGTTGAAAACGGATACTACTTCCAAATTACGCGGAGATCTGCTAAATCACGTGGTATTCACCCCGGGAATCCGTCCACCTGTCGATCGTGAACTGGTAAAGCAGTTCGAACTGAAACAGCAGCGACTCTCTCCCGGTTATTCACCGGAAACTCCGCGAGAGGTAGTGGACTGGGTTAAAGAACGCCTTCTTATCCCGGTACCGGAGTGGGAGCGCCTGTTGCAGGCTATGAAAACCGACCATAAAACCGATATCAAAAAATTACGGGAATTTCTCGCGGAAAAGCTGGCCTTGATAAATCCGCCGGCGGCATCGGAAGAGCTGATAGTGGCACTGGAAACGCTGCCAAGAATCATTCAAGCTTTCTATGGGAAACAGGATATTACTATAGAATCTCTGGCAGGTTCTCAAAGTATACCACTCAACGGTAACGATATTGATTCTGAAGAAACAGAAGACAGTGATGAAATAATGACCGACGTGCTGACAGAATGGCTCCGATACTACGGTCCGGTAACGTATGAGTTCATCCATACCACACTCGGAATCGAGAAACAGCGCCTGTCCCTGGTGCTGGAAGATATCATTGACTCTCAAAAGGTAATCATAGGGTCGCTGGTAAAGGAAAGTACTAATGAGTATATCTGTGATAGTGAGAATTACGAGATACTACTCAGAATGGCACGGGCAAGCGCCGTACCTGTATTCGAACCACTAGATATTGAGTGGCTGCCCCTTTTCCTCGCGCAGCATCAGGGATTGACAGATACAGGAGCTGAACTGGTGTTCTTTATCGAGGAGTTATTCCGGCGCATCGAACAGCTTCTCTGTCTGCCGTTACCGGCAGCGCTGTGGGAATCGGAGGTTCTGCCTGCCAGGCTCCACCAATACTCTACTTCCTGGCTGGACAGCGCAGTGAGTGAAAGCAACCTCCGCTGGGTAGGCAGTGAAAAGCAACGTATAACCTTCTGCTTTGAGCCTGACCTGGACCTGTTGCAGGAAGACACTATAAGTGAAGCAGATACAGAAGAACCAGTCAACGATGACGCTGAACTTGCTGATGTGTTTCCCAGTACGCTGGGTAAATATGATTTTTCCACGCTATTGACCCAGTCCGGATACCGTCCCGGAGTACTTTCCGACCACCTCTGGGACGCAGTGTGGCAGGGAAAGGTTACCAATGACTCCATTACCACACTCCGCCGGGGAATAATGAATCGCTTTAAACCACCGGAGGTCAGCCCACCGGCAACACGTCGGCGTTTTCACGGCCGGCGAATCATGGGCGGTCGGCGTGGTTTCACACGATGGAAGAACACCCTGCCGTATGCCGGCAGCTGGTTTCTACTCCCCGAGTCCGAACTGGATGAAGATCTGCTTGAAACCGAGGAAAAAATGAAAGACCGGGTGAGACTCCTGCTCGAACGGTACGGGATTCTCTTCAGGGAACTGCTGGAAAGAGAGTCGCCTGCATTCCAGTGGAGAAACGTGTTCCGCGCCCTGCGCCTGATGGAACTCTCAGGAGAAGTCCTTGCCGGCTACTTCTTCCACGGCATCCCCGGGCTTCAGTTCATCTCCTACCAGGCGTTTCGCCGCTTGCAGCGTAAACTGCCGGATGAGGTTGTCTACTGGGTAAATGCTGCCGATCCAGCATCAGTATGCGGGATCAAACTGGATTCTATGAGAGGTTCCCTGCCGAAACGCTTTGCCGGTACTCATCTTGTCTACCGGGGTACCAAGCTGGTCGCAACATCCAGGCGGAACGGTCGTGACCTGACGTTTAACGTCGATCCCGACGATCCCCGTCTCACTGAATACTTCAGCCCTCTACGTCATATGCTGGCCCGGCAATTTCAGCCTTTACAGAGCATAACCATCGATACGATAAATGACGAAAAAGCAACACGAAGTCCTTACCTGGATGCGCTCCGGACGGTGTTCGATGTCCAGCGAGATTACAAGAACGTAACTCTTTACCGAAAATCACGCTGAATAAGGTAAACATAACTCCACCACCAACGCCTGTCTAACTTGTTTTGCACTGAACGAAAACCGTTTTAAAACCCGAAATCAGGCCATCCTACAACCAGAAGTAGTATTATTATTGCGATATTAATAAGTATCGCGAATAGGCCTTTGTTGGCCAGCTCTTTCATTTTTCCATCCCACATGAGAATCACTAGTAACGAGGAAAAAGCCGCCGCACCGACGGTGATCGACAGCCAGACCGGCTGTTTCGCTAATATACAGCCACTACCAACGATGAAAACCAGAGTAGCAAATACGCAGGAAATACTGGCTATTACCCGGATCGTTTTGTTACCGAACAGTCGGGAAAACGCCCATGAATTCTCCGGCCAGGTCATTCCTTCACCGAGTTGATACCATTTCATACTCTGGCCAAGGTACAGCAAATGTACCAGCCCATGCAGGATGAGAAATATCGCGACTGCTATATTCATTCTTTAACTCTCTCCGGTTATTATCATTGCTGTCTGTGCGAGCCGGTGTATACCGAGGAAGGTCCGGCGGTGAACACCAGGGTCGGTTTCTTTATATCATGGAACAACCACGGGCAATGTCTAAGGTTTTTCGGAATGCATACCAGCGAACTCTTGGTAATATAGTGCGTTTCGTCACCGAGAACGATACTCATCGCACCTCCTAGGTCGTTCGGATTCTCGGGATCGCAGCCTGCCATGGCTATTAATTCTTCCCATTCGTGCTCGTGTTCAGGCGCGGGGGCTCCTCCGTTCCCTTCGTAAATCCAGACAAAGTCCACGTAAAAAGAACCCTTGACCACATCATCCTCGAGGTGGAGGACTCGTTGCCCCCTTATGGTGGAACTCCTCGGGGGTGGTGGAGGCGTGGAACCGTCAGCAGCCACGGAAAAGTCCTTGGTCAGTTCCGAGACTATTGTGCATTTTGGGCTGTCGGGAGACGGATCCGGTGTGTTCTCTTCATCTTTACGTTCGTATTTTTTAGATGGAGACATGGTGGTAAAGAATATCGGGCTGTCTATCCTGTCGAACCTGATAGGGCAATGCCTGGCTCTGGCAGGAACGAATATTAGGGAAGACCTGGTTAAAGTGTGTTCCTTGCCATCGAGCCAGATAGTGATCTGTCCTCCCAGGTCCCATGGATCGTCCTGGTTCGAGCCGACAAACCCTATAACCTCGTCGAAACTGTGACTGTGGGGAATTTCAACAGTATCCTGCGAAGATCCTTTCCAGAGCCAGACGCAATCCACATAGAACATATCCGGTATGACTTCGCTGTCGACCTGCATGATGTGGGTCGATTCGACCGTGGACTTTCTCTTTGGTCTCTCAGCCTTCATTTTCGCCAGAATTTCAGGCGGGATGGGTTTCGGTTCGGTGATTATATACTTCGAATACTTCATCGTATTCATGGCTTCCTCCTGTTATCATCTTTGCACGATTTTCCCGATTATAACACACCTGTGATACCGATATGGAGACCTTAAATCTATTGCGTGAATAGCGAAATATTGTTAGAATTATGGACGTAGGCTCATTCAGGTGATTGATTACAAGAGCGAGGCGTCTTAATATAAGAAACGAACATCCGTAATAAGCATGGACAAGCCCCTGTAGCTCAGAGGATAGAGCAACGGTTTCCTAAACCGTGTGTCGTGCGTTCGAGTCGCACCAGGGGTACCAACTTTTGAGAGTGAAAAGACATAATAAAATTACCTTCTCTGGCCACGGCTGCTGCTTTGAAGTCCCCCACAGTTTGCTGATATAATCCAACGAAAACAAGTCTTCCAGAGAATGCAACCAAAAAGTACCTCTGTCGGAAAGAATAATCTCATTCCCATTATCCTCCTTTATCAGGTCGAAAAAATGAAAGAGGCGAATATACTTACCCCATACCTTATTGAAATTTCTTCCGAATCTTTTCTCGAAATCACTTCTCTTGAACCTTGTCTCGTAGACTCTCCAGTAAAGCCACCATGCCATTTGCATGCTTTCTGACAAATCTAATGTTAAGGCAATGGGCATTCTGCCATCGTTAAGTCTCTTTATATATTCAAAAACGTTAAATGTGTTGAGATAGAAAATATCTCTCAGGTAAGAACCACCACTTGCACCAAGACCAATATAAAGAGGTACCGTTACCGAGCAATACTTTGGGATCCCTTTTTTAGTGAATGCCCAAACCGACGTTCGCTCATATTCTCTGCTATAGAATATATCCTCCAGGATGCGAAGCATTTTCCTTCTTCTAAAGATATTCTGTATATTATAGTTACTTTGCTCTGCCGACTCTCCCATTTTTGTATAAGGAAACCGCCAAAGTGGGTAAGTGGCAACCTGGTCTATATTCATCTCAACCAACTCGCGACCAGCCTGCTCTAATTCATCATAACTCTGATTGGGCAAAGCAAAAATGAAGTCTACGTTGAAACATGTAAAGCCTTTACTGCCTGCTCTTTCAACTGCTTGTTTCACTTCCTTCGTATTGTATGGCCTTTTAAGGATCTGAAGATATTTGTCCTGTAGAGATTCTACCCCGGTGCTTAGATTTGCTACATTAAGCAATTTAATAGCATTGAGGTTATCAGAGGTTAAATCGTTAGGATGACTCTCCATGTGTATATCACAGTGCATATTGAAGCGCCTAAATATATGGTCTAAAATGTCTTCAAGCCCATTGTGAAGCATTGTTGTAGGAGTGCCACCACCGATGTAAAAAGAAGTCACAGGTTTATTACCAACCAGGCGTGAGTAGAGGTCGATCTCTTTTTTAACAGCTTTGCTATACATTCTGGCTACTTCAGTGTGGTAAATCTCCTTATTGTACGGGCAGTACGGACATATCTGTTTGCAGAACGGTATATGAAGATAGAGTCCAAATTCAGCTATGTCTTGAAATTTAGTTTCAAGGTTCTCGTAAGAGAGAATCTTGTTTTCAAGTATCATAGTGCTTTCTTTAGTCAGTAGTTTCCTGATCTGGTTTCTGGAAAAATCTTTGATCGACATTCTACTCCTTTGTACCGATGGCTTTATTGTAATCCTTTCGTGTGGAAGTGTCTCGCATTTTCTTACACTCATTACCTTCGACAGATAAGTGTTTTGAGATCATTTACAAGATCAGCTATTTGTGATTTATAAAACTAGTGAAATGTGACATATTGGTCGGTTAGAGTATGTAGATTTGCGCTCGCTTGAGTGTAAGATCTATAATAGTAGCCATTCTACGTGAGGAGGGGGAAATCATGGAATTTCGTAGACTTGGCAATTCTGGCTTGAAGGTTTCTGAGGTTGGGCTTGGAGGAAACAATTTTGGTTGGTGGGCAGACGAGCAGACATCATCAGTCGTAATAAATAGTGCTATCGACGCAGGGGTCAACTTCATTGACACCGCGGATATATACGATCAGGGCCATTCTGAAGAGTATATCGGCAGGATACTGAAGGGGAAACGACACCAGGTGATCATTGCCACCAAGTTCGGAGGCCCAATGGGTCAAGATCCAAACGAGAAAGGTGGATCGAGGTATCATGTCTTGCAGGCGGTTGACGGCAGCCTGAAGCGTCTTCAGACCGACTACATAGACCTGTATTATATCCATATGCCGGATACCTCAACCCCCATCGAGGAAACGCTGTCTACCCTTGACAGCCTTGTTAAGAGCGGCAAAGTCCGATACATTGGATGCTCTAACTTCGCCGCTTGGCAAGTTAATGAAGCGCTGTGGACGTCAAAGACAAACCACCTGACTGCTTTCGTTGTCGTTCAGCAAAAGTACAACCTGCTCTCCCGGGAAATTGAGAGGGAATTAGTATCCTGCTGCGAGGCTCATGATATTGGAGTCATCCCTTACAGTCCGTTAGCCAACGGCCTTCTGACCGGTAAGTATCGGCAGGGACAAGAACCACCGAAAGACAGCCGCTTGTCTACCACCGTTCTACCCGGAATGAAGCGTGTCCTCGCTGAGGCAAACTGGGAAATGCTATCGAAGCTTGAGACCTTTGCCGGAGAATGCGGTCATACTGTAGGCGAGCTGGCCATAGCCTGGCTACTAGCCAAACCATGGTTGGCTAGCGTGATAGCCGGGGCTCGTAAAGTTGAGCAGGTAACCTCCAACGTGGCCGCGGCTGAATGGAAACTCACGGCTGAAGAGGTTTCGGCGGTGGACGCCATTACCGCGTAGTATTATTGTGCCGTCTCCAAACCTCTTAAATTATATAGAGTTGCCGCACTAGACAACAACTGGGCAAAAAGTTGGGTCATAATTTACCTAGATAGTGCCGATTGCAGCAACGAAGTTTGATAGTAATCGTTTACTATTATTATAATACGCCTTGTAGCTGTGATATCCTTTAATTCTTTTTTTAAATAACTTAACTTGGCTAACGAGGTGTTGAAACGGTACGATGATGTTTTGGGAGGAATAGGTAGAAGCTATGTCTCAAGATGATAGTGACAAGATTATCGACGATATTCAGACCAGAAGGGCTGAACTGGATGAACTTGAAGAAAAGGCTTATGCCGGACCATATCAAGCAAAATGGTGGTTTGCTAAACGAAAAAAGACCCAACTGGAGAAAAGGCTATATCCCGAAAAACACTTTGATGACCTCCCTGGTGCCAGTATGCCCGAAGGGATACTTATCGAAAAAGATGTTCCCGTTGGGATGAGTGATGGTGTTAAACTGGCTGCCAATGTTTTTCGTCCTGATAAGCCGGGTAAATTCCCTGTCATTATGGTTTTTACTCCTTATAGTAAAGACTGTTATGGTCAACATGATGATTTTGGTTGCTCGGAAATGACGCCTTTTGAAGCTCCGGATCCTGGTTACTGGGTCCCAAGCGACTACGTTATGATCCATGTTGATGATAGGGCGAATGGTAAGTCGCCTGGCGTAGGGGTAGGCGGTATATATGACCTCTATGACGGAATAGAATGGGCTGCCAGGCAGGAATGGAGTAATGGAAATATTGGTATGTTAGGCCACTCAGCTCTGGCGATGCGTCAGTGGGAGGTAGCCTCAATGGAGGTGCCACCACCCCATCTGAAAGCCATAATTCCGTGGGGAGGATTTAATGACAGGGCCAGGGATAACAACTATCCTGGGGGTATCCCGGAAACGGAATTCAATCCCGGTCGCGGTGAAAATATACCGTTGTGGCAAGAGAATTTCCAGCCACTGGAGAGACCAGATCAGCCACAATATCAGCAATTACCTCCCGATGAATTACAAAATCCACCGAAACTGGAAAATATCAAGGTACCAATGCTTATCGGCTCTAGCTGGGTAGACTATTATGCCCATCTTCAGGGTAACTTTCGCGGCTGGTTGAGAGCTTCTTCGCAATATAAATGGCTTTATACCTATAGCCTGAGAAAATGGCAGGGGCTCTATACTCCGATTGAGGCCAGGGATATGCAGAGGAAATTTCTTGATTATTTCCTTAAAGGCATTGACAGTGGCATAATGGAGACACCCAGAGTCCGATTGTCGATCCAGGACAAGCTACTGGATTTCAAGGTCCGTTATGAGAAAGATTTTCCTCTCCGCAGGACGGTTTATACAACCCTTTATCTCGATGCCAGTGGTGGTGTTCTGAGTCTTGTTAAGCCGGAGGAAGCAGCTAAAACCACTTATAACTCTGATGTATCTCCCGTAAGTCAGGTTATACACCAGGAACCCGTTGTTGGGCCTGAAGGCAAAGTTTCATTTCAGATTACGTTCGACGAGGACACAGAAATAATTGGATTCATGAAACTTAAACTCTGGGTTTCGCCTGAAGAAGCGAATGACATGGACATTTTTGTTACAGTGAGAAAGTATAACTTGGATGGATATCAAGTGTGTTTTGACTCAGATGGCGCTCCAGGGCGAATGCCTGTGGCTCTAGGATGGTTGCGACTATCCAAAAGAGCTTTGGATGAAAGATTATCAAAGCCATGGCTGCCAGTACAGAAGACTGTCATACCTGATGGGCCTGAACAAAAAGTGAAGCCTGGGGAGGTGGTGCCGTGTGAAATAGCGATATGGCCTTCTTGTACGCTATATCACGCCGGCGAGAAACTAGTCATAGATATATCCGGAAAATACGGAGTAAAGGATGATCTGCTGAGAGGTTACAATAACCTGGTAAACAAAGGCAGACACTCAATCTATACCGGAGGTAAATACGACTCTTATCTACTCGTGCCGATTATTCCCGAAGCCAGAAGTTATGATACGTTCGGTGCTAGGCAAGTCGCTCTGGATTAATGCCAGCTTAAATATATCGGATCGTTGTGTCCAGCTTCACTTTAGGACATAAAGTATTTTTCTAACGGTAAGGACAAGTGTTACTCAACGATCTGCCTTTTGGTAAAACCAGTTATACCTTATTATTGGTGTATTTTAACTCGATTCAGTCACAATATATATTCAAAGTACTCAGTATCGCAAGGATTTCCATATGCAATGTAGGCTTTTTGTTCCTTAGGACAGCTAATAATACTGTATAAGGTTTTCATCATTCTTGATATTGGCAATGGGGCTTTCGGATTCGGGTGCCTGCATATTGAATTGGGATAATTATTATGATTCTGTAGACACTGCTTCATCGTATCGACTGAAATTTGCCCATAATGGCGCTCCATTAAGCGGAATAACGTATGAGAACGAATATAAGAATCAGGTACCAATAAAGGAGCAAGATCAGTGCTTTTAAAGCGATCTGTTTCAAAGCAGTTGGCATGAGTCAGGATCTCCTTTTCAGGATACAGGATTTCCAAATCATCCCTGGTTGTCTCAACATCGATGATGTCTCCCTGGCTACTTGCTAAAAGATAATTTTTAGCAGATCTTCCTTCGGCAGAGGCAATCAATGTAATAGCCTCTCCGAGATTTTCACTCATTAATAGTTTTCTAAGCATTACATGTGTCGGTACGCCACCCGCTGGTTTCAATGAGTCCTTGTTCCTGAGCAGATTAAGATTTACCGATACACCGGCAGAGTTAAAGCCCACCAAACCCAAGCAACCAGCGGCAGTTACCGCCATGATATCCGGTCCATCTGCAGGCTTCATTCTTAACAGAATCATGAATTCTCTCCATGGTTCTACGTGGTCAAAATGTTGACCAGCTATCAGTTCACCGTTAGTGGTAGCTTCTCCAACAGCCGCAAATGCTGTACAACCATTCATAACAAAAGGAACCGAAATTTCATAGGTAATGTTGAGAAAAATGATATCCTGAAGATTCACATTTGCTCCATCTGCCATTCCCCTCATTTCTTCAACGATTTCAGGAGCATATTTTTCTGTATAGGGAAGATACATTGGGATATATTTTTCAACGATACTTTGAATTTCATCTTTCCCGCCGTAAATCCGATAAGTTAGATCCAACATCCCTGATATCTCGGGGCAAGTCTTGCCATACTGGAAACCCATTTCGTAATGACTTCCACCAACATCAACGATTTTAATTTTCCCCTTATTCTTTATATCAGACATACTCTTTCCCCTTCACTATAGAATTTCTTGTATATGATTACACCTGGATAAGGTAAATGCAATAGTTGTTGGTAAATAAAATAGCCAATAGGTTTATATGCGAAAAGCAATAAAATTGCTATGTCTTAAATCAGTTAAGGGCAATTTATTTAACATAACGAAATAAACGAAATAGGTAAAACCTAGTAAATATCTAATACTGTCTTTAATAGTATAGGACGTTTTTCTACGAACGCTTACAATAATTCTGCTAACATCACGTAGTGTTTTTTTGTTGAGTTCGTCGCAAGTATTTGTAAAGGAGAGACACCTCAATAGCATCTATCGAGGTGTCTTTTCCCCCTGACAGAATTTGATTATTGTGGTATTTCGCAGGTACCATCCATACAATTTAATTGGACGGGCATTCTGATAGGAATCTCATCTTTGCGAATCCCGCTTGCAGGAATCCATCTATCAACGGATTCGGTCTGAATGTAGGTAAAATCAGCAGTCATAAAAATCGGATTCCATTCACCACCCAGAACGATAAAGTTGATGTGTGAGGTTTCAAAGGGACGTCTACTCCCCGGATTGATTGATTTTGCTTCTTTTACCAGGTACTCGGCCAACTGCCGTTTCGTCTCAAAACTTTCTTCGTCTTTCAGACTCCTGGCTACCAGAGGATCAAGGACAAAAGTCGATCCGCCTACTCCGCACATAACCTCAGCCATCCGCCTGGCTGGCCCAACGTTAAATCCCTGCATACTCCAGCCCCGAAACAGACTGATGGTACTGTCTGTCTCTTTAAAGCCCTTCTCAACATGGAACGGCTCCCAGGGAGAACGCTCCTGGTTTTCACCGCAGCAAAGGTTGTTGTAGTTGAAGTTATTCCCGGCACCCCCGGTGAAGTTTTCGGCCAGATTTATATCCCCGAAATTGATTGTCATCAGCGTTCCGCATCTGCCGATAACGGAGTTTGCGAAGTTGAAAGGACTCAAGGCACTGCTGCCACAGTTCATGCCAATCTCATTGCGAATTGGCCCATTAACGAGTATCATATGACACCAAGAGCCAGTGGAACTCGGGATTAATGCCCGTTGAGTGGCGGCGATTGCCAGAATGACCGGAAAATGTTCTGGACGGGCACCTGCCATGACGGCATTGATCGCCACTTTTTCCACCGTATATTCTAGTTTTTCCTCATGAGGTGTGACTGACATATGCCCTATCACTTCCTGAGAATCATGATCGGTACCGGTCAGCATTTCAGCTACCCGCTCTTCCGTTGGTAGTATTATAGGCAAACCATCGGTCCAGCCGTTCTGGATGAATAGTCTCCTTAGATTATCCTCAGTATCCGGCTCTAGAAGCTGTGGACGTCGGGATTTCTTAAAAGGCTCAGGATGTTTCTCTTCTTCGGTCAGCGGCCTGGTCAAAGCATCTATTAATTCCTCCATGAGTGGCTGGCCAGTAATGGGATCATTGCCTTCCACATACTTCTGATGGGTCTCTCGAGACACCCAGGCGGTAGGATGTGGTGGAAAGCTGAAGCGTAAAGGAACACCATGGATCTTACTGTCCCGTTCCATGTAGTTGGCAAAGTGGGATGTTGCCATGGGAGCCGTCGGAATTCCGGCGTCTTCAATGATTCGAGCGAATTCGGCGAGACTCGCCGTACATCCGTCTCAGGAGCCGACGCCAAAGATTGCGGCATCTGCGTTCTCCTTTACCTCCTGCCACAAGACAGGATCATTAGCGAAGGTATTGCCCCCTTTACTGCGGAAGATGGTCTTAATCTCCGGATGGTTTCGGGTAAACCAGCCATGCACTTCCTCCATGAATTCTTTAGCCCCGGCAAACCCGGTATCTACCAGATATACAGTTTTTCCATCGAGCGTAGGCAGCCGCTCAGCCATACTCATCTTCTGCAGAGCACCTTCAGGTTGTCCGAGTGGATTCAGCAGGTCCATCATTTCGTTTTCCGGTAACAGGGCACTTCCGAAAATACCACTTGGCTGGCCACGTGGATCTAGAACCTGTATTAATTTATCAATCATATTCTTCTCCTATACATTCACTAATTCCTAAAATATGGTAATTTGATATAAACGTACTGCTTTAACCTTGCACCGTTCCCACAGTTTTATACTGTCTTTCATTAACCATAGGTCAATGAGGCCAAGCAAATATCTATTGTATTATAACTTTCTTATAGAGGGATTTACCAATCTACCAGTCAGGAGGACCTACCTTCTCCTGCTTGTCGTACAGGTCTGTATAGGCATGATTCATACCCCTGATAATTTTCCAACGTTCTTCGTCAACTTTTTCATCCGGTATGGCGCGAATAATAGCGTCGTGACGTGAAATATAACCTTCTGTGAACTCCGGGTGAGTATGAATGAAAAGATCATTGCGCCTGATGCCACGCAGGACTCGTTCACCCATCTCCAATGGATCCATAAAAACTCTCTGTATGTCTTCCATCGAACGTGGTCTTTCCCCGGACCTCTGAGGTAATCCGGTTTCGACTTCGTTCCTGAGATGCTCGGGACGGTTTTCGCGTGTTGACTGTCCCAGGTTGGTCCTTGTCGGTCCTGGATAGAGAACCGATACTCCGATGTTGCTGTCCTGGAGTTCATCAGCCAGGCATTCCATGAAACCGG
>DUFA01000136.1 GCA_011191975.1 Dehalococcoidia bacterium | reverse complement strand
GAAGAGTACGAACAATTACTAAAGACAAATCCTGAGGTAGAGTCCGCCCAGTTAATAATTGACGCGATGAAGATTAACGGCAGAGTGGATATGCCGGAAGATCCATATTCAAACCTGAAGGTACGCCAGGCGATGATGCTGGCAATCGACCATCCGTCAATTGTTAAGGACTTCTATGGCGGGAAAGCAGAGCTGATAGATACTCCGGCGCGCAAGTGGTATCCGAGCATATATACACCGCTGGAAGAATTTTCGCCGGAGGTACAGGAATACTTTGGATTTAATTTGGAGAAGGCAAAGCAGTTGATGGTTGAGGCTGGTTATCCGAACGGATTCAAAAAGACAGTGTACTTTGCTAATAGCCCTGCAGCCGAAGAAGCCTCGGCGATACTCAAGGAATACCTGGCGGCAATAAATATTGAACTTGAATTGCAGCCGGTAGAGAGTGGTATATGGCGGGGCATGTTCTGGGGAGGAGATATTCAAGACTGGACTCTTGATTCATGGTCGGGTGGAAACGGTGCATTCTTCGTCAGGTACAGTATGGGCTACTTCCGTGGACCTAACGTATTCAACTTAGCTCATGTCAACAATCCGGTAGGAAGCGAACCGGTTATCGAGAAAGCTTTCGAAGAGCAGGCGAAAAACGTTATGGTTGATTACGCGAAAGCTGACGAAATAACCAAGGCAGCTTATAAGTATTGCATCGAACAGTGCTTCCTCGTCCCGATGCCGGCACCTTACGGATACAGGGTCTGGCAGCCCTGGTTGAAGAACTACTACGGCGATAATGACATGAAGTTCTGGCTAAGATGGGCATGGATCGACCAGGATCTGAAAGACAAAATATTGAAATAGGCTGGGCATACAGGTCATGATCGGACCAGTAACAATAGAATGCTGAGATGCCGTAATAGTTTATTACACTCTTAGCAGGACAATATTAGTGGAGGTAGAGTTCGCGAACTCTACCTCCACTTCACTTGTTAAAGGTATTGGCTCAATTCTGAATATGAAATATTGCCTTAAAAGTGATAAACTCGAAAGTAATAAGCAGGGAGGTGGGTCATGGCAGTATCGGCATCGGTGATAAAGGAATTTACGGAATTACATGAAAAATATAAGGCTGCGAATGAGAAAATACTGGTTCTCCAGGCAACGGCGATAGAAGGAATACGAAAGATCGGGGTCGGATGTATTACCGAAGGATCAAGAGCCGAATTTATCTCACTTGAAAAGGAGATAAACGGCTCCCTGGCACGAATGAGAGAGATATGTGATTCTCTCCACTAATGCTCAGCAGTATTCCTGCTATTTTTCTTTGGTACCCTCCTTCTCATCTTCAGGTATTATCATTGTGTCTACGACAAAGTCCATCATTGAGCTTATGGTGATACCAAGCTCGTATTTTTCATTCAGATTATCCAACTGAAGCCGGCAGTTTTCACAGGGACTGATAACGATTTTTGCCTTGCTCTTTTTTATCTGTTCTACTTTCTTTCTTCCCGATTCCAGTCTCAGTTCATCGAAATCAGGCTGAGCGACAAGCCCACCGCCGCCCCCGCAGCACCAGTTCTTTTCACGGTTCGGTTCGAGTTCTCGAAAATTGGTGGTTACGTATTGTATTATCTCTCTCGGTAGATCATAAAAGCCGGCATTCCTGCCGAACTGGCACGGATCATGATACGTGACGATATCTTTTATCTTTCCCGTGTCTATTTTAATCTTACCTTCTTTAAAGTAGCGGGACATGATTTCCAGGATACTGGTAACCTTGAAGGGAAGTTTCTCTTTCGTCCAGTATTCATAGAGAATCTGCATGACACGGTAGGCATGGCCGCATTCCGTTATCACTACTTCTTTCACATTCAGCCGCTTTGCTTCATTGACTATACGATCCGCGATTTTCACGGCCTTTTCCGTATCGCCCAGGAAGTAACCGTAGTTTGCTGCCTCGAACATCGAAAGAGTCCAGTCGGCTTTTGCCTGGTGGAAAATCACCGCTGCGGGAATTATGCTGTGTACTCCCGATAAGGCTACATAGAGAATTTCGGCTCCTTCTTTATCGATAGGTATAATAGCATTCGGATCTTTTACTTTCTCCTGTATCTGGGCTTCCGTATCCTTGAGAGTGTCAATAATAATATCTTTGAAGAGGGCTATATTCTCACCTTTCATGACCGAGGCGTCGGCAAGTTCTGTTAATATTGATGATCCTTTTCCGGCTGCGATAAGAATTGCTTTTGCCAGAGAGAGTACCCAGGTTGTGTCTATCGAAAATGGGCAGTAATACATACATCGCCGGCAACCTGTACAGGCGTACGTAGATTCAAACAGATCGTCTAACAAACGGTCATTTATCTCTGTAGCTTCGCCAAGAGAGGGAATGAATTTACCTTCTGCAGTCAGATATTTCTTAAATATGCGGCGTATCAATTCTGCACGATAAGCCGGGAGATACCGTACATCTTTTGTTGTTACATACTGGTGACAGGCGTCTTTACAAATGGAGCATCTTGTACAGACATCCAGGTAATACTGGAGTTGACGGTTTATGCCGTTTTCAAGTACTTTCACCAGTTTTTTTTCAGTCTCAATATCCACCACTATTCACTCCTGACAAGATTAGCCACGAAAGAACCTACGAAGTGCACCAGTTTGCTGAACGGGAAGTAAATCGCAAGTATCGAGGCAAACAGTACGTGGGTGGTCAATACCCACTTTGTCCCAGATGCTGCCAACTCAGCCGGAAAGGCTGGTTTGAACACCAGAAGACTATGAACATATTCGCGGTATTCCGAAACATGGACGTCTCCGAAGAACCTGAGATGATTTCCCAGCAGTATCACGATAAGTAAAATAATGAGCAGAATATAGTCTTCCGGGGTTGAAATATCTTTGTAAGGAGATTTAAACCGTCTCATCAACAGGAAGAAAGCAGAAAGCATCATAATAATACCTATCACCCCACCACTGATAAGGGCGAATGTGTCCATGCCTTCCGGCCCGAGAGCATTAACCAGAGGTGTAAATTCTCTGATTAATCTCATATGCCCGGCAAAAGCAAACACTATTGTCAGGTGAAGGGCTACAACGAACAACCACATCCAACGATCTACATCGTATACCTGTGGGAAAAGAAACGTATCTTTAATAAGTTTGCCTGTCCTGCCGATCTTTGTTTTCGGCTTAGGGTATAATCCCAGGTTTACATTACTCCTGGGAATTCTGATCCATTTATATATCCGGTAGGCAAGCCCGACGACAAGAACAATTACGGCAATATAAACCAGTATGGATACTATAAATGAGTACGGATTCAATGTTATTTCACTCTTTTCACGTAAAAGATAATGTCTTTATCCTGTCGGTCTGTTTTAATTACTTCATTCCCTGTTGTCCTTGCCCAGGATGGAATATCAGCCAGGCTTCCGGGATCGGTTGCGATCGCTTTAATTACACCACCAACGGGTACTTTCGTGATGTTCTGACTTACCCTCACCATGGGTAACGGACAGAGTAGTCCTTTGAGATCGAGTTCAAGATCAACCTTAATGTCTTCAGCCATTTTCCTCCTCCTTAGATAAACAGTGTGAAATCTGATTGCTGGGCCTGTTCGAGCATGAACGCGACTCCAACAACATCGGCTACTTCGTCGATAAGGGTTTCCCTGGGAATTTCCATAACCTCCATACTTGTCTGGCAGGTATACATTTTTACACCCAGGTCGAGGGCAAGTTGCCTTAATTCTATCAGGCCAGTAACGTTCTTGTTTTTCATCATTTTACCAAACATCCACCGTCCCAGTCCGAGAAATCCGTATTTACTGGGATTGGCTTTCGTGATATCACCGCCTTCTATCAGGCCGACCATTTTACCGAACAGACTTTTTCCGGTGCGCACATTTTTCTTGACAGCTCTTAGTCCCCAGAAAGTATGGAAGATAATCACTTCCATATTCGAAGCTGCGGCTCCGGTAGCGATGGTGAGTGCGGCAAAAAGCTTATCGAAATCCCCACTCATCAGGACAATTGTCGCCTTTTTATTCTTTTCCTCCGCCATTATCTGGTTACCTCCAATGATTCCGATTCACTATACCAGCAATAACCGAAGAATGAACTGTATTATGCATCTGTACCTTCAGAAATTG
This sequence comes from Dehalococcoidia bacterium, assembly GCA_011191975.1. Lineage (GTDB taxonomy): Bacteria > Chloroflexota > Dehalococcoidia > Dehalococcoidales > UBA2162 > MGML01. The sequence continues at coordinate 31,977 of DUFA01000136.1, read as the reverse complement.
CAAGTCTTTCAGCCAGTTGCCTGTTTTTTTCTATTTTCGCCAGTACGACCTGTTGCATGACGTCACAGGCTTCTCCTATTCTCTGATCCGCCAGTTTGTAATACACACTCGTGCCTTCGCGGCGTGCCGTAACAACCCCGCCGTTTCGCAGGATAGCAAGGTGACGTGAAACCACGGCCTGGTTTAACTCACATACGCTGGCGAGTTCTCCAACACTCATCTCACCCGCCCTCAATTCATTGAGAATATACAATCTCCTGGGATCGGCGAGTGTCTTGCACACTTCGGCTTTAAGTGCATAAAAATCCAGATCCTGTTGATGCAATATTAACCTCTATTAATATACTCATATATATAACTATCTATATATTAAGGAATAAATTACTGCCTGTCAAGAGACAGATATCATGTAATTATTGGTGATATTTCACATTGATATTGACAACACAGTGAAAATTCATTACAATGCGGCAATCTCCCGTGAATATATACTAACAAAAACTGGGAATATTAACTGGAGTGAACAGACTGATACACCGGGTGCTATTGCTGTAGCTTTTTACCGCAGTTTCAGATGCCCTTTTTAATTACGGGAAGAATTCTATTTGTGCTGATCCTGATGGGGAATTAATGTTGTCGAACGATGACGACTCATAGTAGTTAAATATCAGCCATATCGCTCCTAAATACGGAGTGTTGGGATTATTATGGGTTGGCAGGATCAGAAAGAGGAGGTGATGCTGCACAGGAATGAGATTTAATCTCGCGGGCAATGTTGTGTTCGCATGATAAAATGTTTAAGTTTATACAGGAGGGAAAACCATATGATAAAAAAGATGATGTGGATACTCGTGAGCTGCTTGATGGTATTATCTTTGATACTGGCATCATGCGGCACAACGGAGACCACAGGTGGTGCGGAAGAGGATGAAGGCGATGATAAAGTTATTATCACGGAAACTGAAACTGGTGGTACCAAGACAGAAGAAAAAGAAGAAACGCCCGTATCTTCCAATGAACCTCAATACGGTGGAACACTTTCGGTAGTTCTCGGTGGAGATATAATGGGTTTCGATGAAGGAACCACCCCAGACTATTGGGATGTTGCCGGTCACCTTACCCATGATGAGTTGCTTGAAGGAGACTGGGCACAGGGTCCAGCTGGCACCGGTAAATTCACCTGGGCGACAAACGACGTTTATCGCTGGGACAGTAAATCCGGCGCCCTTGCAGAAAGCTTTGAAATAATCGCACCAGGCGACATGATCTTCCATATTCGCCAGGGCGTAAACTATGGTCTTAATTCTAACAGTGAAGCCAGTAGGCTAGTCGGCGGCAGGCAGATGACTGGTGACGACGTATACTGGAATATTGACCGCTGGCTCAATATTGAAGGTTCGCAGGTAGCACGTTCAGCCCGAGACATGGCCAATGCGATTGTAGTCACTCAACTCGATGACTGGACGATCCAGATCACGGTTCCGACAGACCAGGCTATTTATCTGGCATCATATTTGGTGGATTGGTGTTCGGTAATCCCGCCGGAGATTGTTTCAACTTACGGCAATATGAACGAATGGCAGAACAGCGTCGGTACAGGACCCTATTTTATCACGGACTATGTACGCAGTTCGGCTGTTACCTTCGAGCGAAATCCCAGTTACTGGCAAACTGATCCGGTCGGTCCGGGAATGGGGAACCAGCTTCCTTACGCTGAAAACGTCAAATATCTGATACTGGCTGACGCTTCAACACGCGAGGCTGCAGTAAGGACAGGCCAGATCGATGTATATTTCGGTGTAACAGTTGATGCTCTTGAAAATCTGACAGGAACTGCTAAGGATCTGATTATTAAGCAAGGTATCCCCGCTGCCAGTTCATCCATCGGTATGCGTACCGATAAAGCCGAACTTCCCTTCAGTAAAAAGGAAGTCCGGCAGGCACTGATGATGGCAATTGACTACGACACAATCATCGAAGAATATTATTACGGTGAAGCCCAATTACCCTCTTTCCCTATAGTCCCTGAGCCTGAGCTCATGGATGCCTACCTTTCACTTGGCGAGGCTCCTGAGATAGTCAAAGAGCTTTTCTCCTATAATCCCGAGAAAGCAAAACAGCTTCTCAGCGCATCCGGTTATCCCGGTGGTTTTAAAACATCGATTATCTGCACGAATCCCATGGTTGACTATCTATCAATAATCAAGGATATGTGGGCCCAAATTGGTGTTGAGCTCGAGATAGTCACTGAAGAAATAGGTGCCTACAACAGCCGCTGGGCTTCGAGGAACTATGATGAAATGTTCTATACCCTCTGGCCAAGTTCAGGAACCTATGTCAGGATGCTGGCTCTTACCGGTACCGGTGTCGGCCAAAACCTGAGTTTCATCAACGATCCTAAAGTTAATGAAACCAAGTCCAAGATGCTTGAAGCATTCGCAGCTGGAGATCAGGCTGAAGTCGACAGCCTGTTCAAGAACCTGATGCCTTATGTTCTTGAGCAAGCCTGGTGTGTACAGTCACCGATTCCTTATACCTATGCGGTCTGGTGGCCCTGGATAAAAGGTTACAGCGGAGAATACAGCCCCGGCATCTGTAATGAGTTCAGATGGGCAAAGTATATTTGGGTCGACCAGAAGCTGAAGAGGGAAATGGGTTACTAGGCAGGTAGTTTTGTCTTGATATAGCTAGAAAGAGATGCAAAAAGGAGAAGATCATGGAAGCGTATTGTGTAAAATGCCGTGCCAAGAGGGAAATGAAAGACGCCAAAGCTATTACCATGAAGAATGGTAAACCTGCCACTCAGGGTACCTGCCCGTCATGTGGTACCAAGATGTTCCGGATTGGTAAAGGCTAGAATTTCATAACTAATAACTGATTGAGATGAAGGGCTGGATATAACTGAAGAAGTATATCCAGCCCTCTTTTATACACACGTATAGCTTATCTGGAACGAAGTTGACAGCCATACCATTGTGTACTATAGTAGTCCAAAATCTGTTTAACAAATTAATATAATTTTATCGTCTTGAGCCTTCTTTTTCGGGAGGTGAATGTGGTGGAAATAGGGTAATCAGGCATCGTCAGCCGTATTGGAATACGGTTGATGGTGCCTTTTTTTATCCCGATGGGGAATCTACTAGCGAGGGGGTGGTGCCTTTGAGTGTAAGACATTTCTTCAACGGAGGAGATATGAGTCGGATTGGTTTGATTCGATGACTGATAACTATCTGAATATGGTTGGATAGAAAAAGGAGAAGCTGTATGAAAAAGAAAATTATCTGGACATTGATAAGCGGTCTGATGGTTCTTGCCCTGATACTCGCATCATGCGGCACAACAGAGACCACAGGTGATGTAGAAGAGGATGAGGGTGATGGTAAAGTTGTTATCACTGAATCTGAGACAGGAACCGGAACGACTGAAGAAAAAGAAGTAGTTATTAAACCGTCGTCCGATGAGGCGCAATATGGAGGGACACTCAATTTAGCTACAGGTATGACTATTACTCAGTGGGATCCAACACGAATAATTACCGGTACAGTCCCAGGTCTGTATCTGAACAGCTTATGGGAAGGTGACTGGGCAAGAGGTCCTGCTGGTGGCCATGGTACCGGTGAAACAGACTGGGGATTTACCAATAACGATATTTTTGATCTGAAGCTGGGCATTATCGCAGAAAGCTGGAAGTGGACTATCGATGCTGCAACCCAGACGGGAAAGATTATCTATCAGATTCGCCCTGGTGTGCACTGGGCGCTTGACCCGGATAAAGAAGCCAGCCGCCTGGTGAACGGGCGTGAGGTTACCGCGGACGATGTGGTCTACTCCTTGACGCGAGCCACGACTTATCAATACGCTTTTGTCTTCTCAATTAACGCTGAGTTGAGGGACACTCCAATAGAAAAGACCGGACCTCGCGAGGTTACTGCCACGGTCTCCCTCGATGCTTTGTATAATGGCATCACACGCTTCGGCGACGCGATCTTCATCATACCGCCTGAAGTAGTGGAGAAATACGGTGATCTCTCAGACTGGAGGAACCAGGTGGGCACCGGTCCCTTTTATATTCGCGACTGGGTGCAGGATAGTTTCGCTACCGCCATCAGGAACGACAACTTCTGGATGACAGATCCGGTTGGACCGGGCCAGGGTAACCAGCTGCCCTATGTTGACAAGGTCAAAACGATGGTGGTAATTGATGCATCCACGAGGCTTGCTGCCCTGCGGACAGGTAAAGTCGACCACCTTGTTCCTCTTTCTTATGACCAGGCTGAGGAGATGAGAGCGTCGGCTAAAGGCATTATAGAGATTGAGTCACCGCACTGGCAGGGCAGGGGTATGCCGATGTTCATGAGAACGGACACACCGCCATTCGATAATGTCCTTGTTCGCAGAGCCATGAATATGGCTATCGACAGAGACGAGATTAACCAGGGTCTCTACGATGGCAAGGGAGATCCGTTCCCTCTACCGTTCGCCTATACCAAGGAATATGACCCACTCTACCTTAAGCCGACGGATCCTGACTACCCGCCAATACTTAACGAGATTTACTCCTATAACCCGGAAAAGGCAAAACAGCTGCTCGCGGAGGCAGGCTATCCCAATGGCTTTAAGACCCAACTTCTCATAGTTTCCGGCGAGGCGGATTACAACTCGATACTTCTGGAATACTGGAAGGCAGTCGGGATTGAGGTTGAATTTCAAATCGTAGAAGCAGGAGACAAGGGTAGTATGTCTATGGGTTGGCGGCACCCGGCACTCGTAAATGACACTACAGGACCTGTGGCCGTATTTATGGTCGGGAATACCTACGCAGGACACCGCTTTAACCTGAGCATACTTACTGACGACCAGGTTATCACCGATCATCTGACGAAAGTCCGCACGTATGCCTATACAGACCTTACCCAGGCCATGAAGGAATACCGGGAAATGACGAAACATGTACTTGCACAGGCATACCATGTCCCGAATGTCGCCGGACCCGTCTCCCTGTTCTACTGGCCTTGGATAAGGAATTATTCCGGTGAAATCACGGTAGGCTACGATGACATGACATGGCCGCAGTATATTTGGTTAGATCTGGATCTCAAGAAATCCATGGGGTACTAGATATAATGTAAATACGGAGCGTTTCTGGTATTCGGAAGCTCATAATTGATTTGTTTGACATGAGTGGGGCAGATTGCAGCTGGCTGCAATCTGCCCCTCACTTATGCTAATGTATAACTTATTTCGGACAAAGTTGACAATCATAAAACAGTGTATTATAGTAGTCCAGAATTAATTAACAAGTAAATAAATCGTTACCATCTTGTGCCATCTTGTTCAGGAGGTGGACTTTGGTAGATTAGCATCGTCAATCGATCGAGAATGTGGTTGACGGTGCTTTTTTGTTCCAACGAATAGATAAACCCAGCGAGGAGGTGATGCCTTTGATTGTAATACGTTACTTCACTGTGGTGGATAAGAATCAGATATATTATATGCGATAACGTGTTAATATCCGAATATGGTTGGAAGAAAGAAGGATAAGCTGTATGAAAAAGAAAATTATCTGGATGATGATAAGCGGTCTGATGGTTCTTACCCTGATACTGGCTTCCTGCGAAACCAAGACAACGGAAAAGACTACCGAGGATGACACGGATGATGTTGTTAAGATAACGGAATCTGAGACAACAACCGGTCCTACCGACGGTGTAAAAGATGAAGTACAACTGCCTCCAGATCTTCCGAAGTATGGTGGTATACATACCTTTGTAGGTATAGAACCGATGGGATTCGACCCGGCATATACGCTCTCTGTAGAGTGTAAGCACCAGATGTACGGTTATGACTGTTTACTTGGAGAGGACTGGTCGAAAGGTCCTGCAGGTACCGGCGAGATGGAAGGACCGTTTCTCGGTCTTGTAAGCTTCCTGACTGGTGAGATCGCGGAAAGCTGGGATATGCCGGATAACAACACTATAATCTATCATATTCGAAAAGGAGTTCATTTCTGGAATAAAGCACCGGCTAACGGCAGGGAGCTTGACGCTGATGACATAGTCTGGAACCTGCAGCGTCAGTTTGACACCGGGCCGTATATGAATATGAATGTTACCAAAAAGGATTTCCCGACTTCCATTCAGGCTCTTGATAAGTGGACGGTCGAAATTAAACTTCCTGCTTCCCAGGGATCAACATTTATGATGATGAGTGAGCAGGTGCACTATTCGGCACCGGAAGTGGCGGAAGTGCACGGAGATCTGAAAGACTGGAGGAATGTCATCGGAACCGGACCATGGATGCTAATGGACTATGTTTCCGCTACACAGATGACCTTCAAGAGGAATCCTGACTACTGGAAGTATGATCCTGTCCATCCAGAGAATCAACTTCCTTATCTTAATGGTCTTAAGTGTCTGTTTATCACTGACGCATCTACCCGGCAGGCGGCGTTCCGAGTAGGTAAAATCGATACACTGCCGGCTGCTGTTGACGAGGCAACGCTTTTACTTAACGAAAATCCTGCCTTAAAATCTGCGGAATTTCACACCTCAGGAACTAGTTTATGGGGCAGGATAGATTTACCAGAACTTCCTTTTAAAGACCTGAAAGTGCGGAAAGCTCTAAATATGGCGATAAACAGGCAAGAACTGGTAGATGAATACTATGATGGTAAAGCCGACATTCTTTGTGTGCCTTATGCAAATGATGCAGGCCATTCATCAATGTACACTCCGCTTGAAGAAATGCCTGAATCAGTTCAGGAAGTATTTAGCTATAATCCAGAGAAGGCAAAGAAGCTTCTAGCCGAAGCAGGCTATCCGAATGGCTTCAAGACACAGATTATATGCACAAGCGCCGAATCGGAAGTTCTGTCTATTGTTAAAGAATACTTCCTTGATATTGGTGTTGACATGGAAATAAATGTTATGGAAACCGGCGCAAGACGCAGTATGGGAAGAGCTCGGACGTATCCGGAGATGAATTACGGACCTGTTGTTGAGAGTTCTTTTCCTTTTAAGATGCACATGGTGCGCAGCGAGAGTTTTGACTGCTTCAGCTACTGGGAGCATCCGTATACAAGAGGATTATACGAGAAAGCAATGCAATATGTCGGTAAAGACGATGCGACACTCTGTAAAATGTTGAAAGAAGAATATGCACCATTTGTTCTCGAAAACTGCATCGGAATCTGGATGCCGGCACCGTATACTTACAGACTCTGGTGGCCGTGGGTGCAAAATTTCTGGGGCTCAACCGTTTTGGGTTACGACAATCAGGAGTGCTATACCCACTATGCCTGGCATGATGAAAAAATGAAGGCTTCCATGGGTTACTAAGTAATTTAGCATTATAGAAACGATTTGGTTGTCAGGGCAGGTTGATATACCTGCCCTGATATTATTCCAGGATCTTGAATCCCAGGACATCGACAAGTCCCATGTCCGTCAAGCGCAGTTCTGGAATTACGGGAAGGGCGATAAATGAGAGAGTAGAAAAAGGAGAAGGAAGCTTTGTACCGAGTGAAAACGCTGTTTTTTCTACTTTAGTCATCCTGTCGACAACAGTTTCAAGTGGCTGATCTGAGAGAAGCCCGGCTATCGGAAGAGCAAGGCTTTCCAGTACCTTCCCGTCCGCAACAGCTGTCAGACCACCTCCAAGTCTCTCTATTTCTTTCACGGCGGTAAAGATATCTTCATCGCTGGTGCCAACCGCTACGATGTTGTGGGAATCGTGGGCTACTGAAGAGGCCAATGCACCTTTCCGGAGACCGAATCCTTTGACCAATCCGAGGCCGATATTTCCGGTAGCGTGATGTCTTTCCACGACAGCCGCCTTCAGAATATCATTCTCTATATCAGGTACCACATATCCGTCTTTAATCTTGATAGGAGCGGTTTTGTGACTGGTGACAATCTGTCCCGGTACGATTTCAATTATCGAAGCTGTCTCTTCACTCGCTTTCATCCTGAAAGAGTCGATGATATAAGGTTTAATGTGCATTGCAGAAGTAAGAACACCACCATTTGTCTTTATGTCTTCGAACAACGTTTTACCACCCGAGGCAACCTTTTTGCCTTGATAATAGACGTCACTGACCAATAGCGAATCCAAATCTTCGAGAACTATCAGGTTGGCGTAATAACCGGGGGCTATCGCTCCATGTCCGACCAGCCTGAAATACTCTGCCGTATTGATGGTAGCCATCTGGATAGCTCTCACCGGATCGAGCCCAATCGATATTGCTTTTCTGACCATGGCGTCGATATCGCCATCGTTCAGCAGGTCAATGCAACTCCTGTCGTCTACGACGAAGATACACCGCTTATAGGTATTATCATTCACCAGAGGTAGTAAAGTTTCCAGGTTCTTTTCCGAGGAGCCTTCTCTTATCATCACCACCATACCAAGTCGGAGTTTCTCACGAGCTTCTTCGAGAGTTACCGATTCATGGTCGGAATAAATCCCGGCAGCGATGTAGGCATTCAGAGCCTTTCCGGAAACACCCGGGGCATGTCCGTCTATTGCTTTTCCTCTGGAGATGGCAATTTTATCGAGTACCCCCGGATCGGCGCCTATTACTCCGGGGTAATTCATAACCTCTCCGATACCGGTATATTCGTCCCAGGCAGTTACCTGGCGTAATGTTTCCGCATCGAGACTGGCACCGGATGTTTCCAGGTGAGTAGCCGGGACGCAGGAAGGGATCATCAGGAATATATCCATCGGCTGGGATCGTATAGAATCGACCACATATTTCATTCCGTTGATACCGGATACGTTTGCTATTTCATGCAGGTCGGTAACGATTGCCGATGTACCACGAGGTACCACCGCTCTGACGTACTGAGCCGGAGACAGCATCGAACTCTCCAGGTGAACGTGACCGTCGATAAAACCTGGGACTAGGAATCTGTCATTAAGATCGATTATTTCTTCAGCCGACTGGTAATTACCTATACCGGCGATCATACCTTCGGCTACAGCTGCATTACCTTTTTCGATTTCCCCTGTAAATACATTGACGATCCGGGCGTTCTTGAAAATAATGTCCGCAGGAGTATCTCCCCTGGCAACAGATATCAACCGGCTTTTATCCATGAGAAACCTCTTATTTTTTAATTGAGAAATCCGTTATTCTTCCTCTCCAATTTCCTGGAGTGTGCAGATATCAGGAAGGTTCCTGTATTTTTCGTCGAAATCCAGACCGTAACCGACAAGAAACAGGTTCGGCACGATGAAGCCGCGGTAGTCGATCTTCACGTCTACCTGCCTGCGTGACGGTTTATCCGTCAGGGCGCACAATTTCAGTGAAGCCGGATTTTTTTCGGAAAGGTATTTCATGAGAAATGCTACCGAGTTGCCTGTGTCCACGATATCTTCGACAACCAGTACATGCCTGCCTTCTATAGATACATGCAGGTCATGAATCATGGTTAACTGCCCGGCAGTAGTGCTGCCCGATCCGTAGCTGGACAGTCTGACGAATTCTATTTCGTGGGGGAAATCAAGGTCGCGGACAAGGTCGGCCAGGAAAACGAAAGAACCTTTTAGAATGCCGATGACAAGCGGATTCTTATCATGAAAGTCCTGTTTTATATCTGCAGCTAACCTTTTTACTGCGGAATCGATTTCTTCCCGGCTGATAAGACATTTAAGATTTGAAGAGTCCATGTGGGATCCTTTTTTAATTAGAATTTTTCTGAAACAATTGTAATGAAATCAATGCTGATTCTCAACCGTCACCTGTAAAGGGTATTTTTTTAATCTGTCGCTCCACCTGATTTACTTAACAAACTGAGAAATATATAATGTCTCATATCTAAAACCAGGATAAGTTTTGACACTCTAAAGGAGAAGACTATGTTACTCGAAAACAAAGTTGCTTTGATTACCGGTGGTTCGAAGGGGATGGGAAGAGCTATGGCGTTGCGTTTTGCTGAAGAAGGTTGTGATGTAGTAATCAATGCCATGCATATTGAAGGGGCTCAAAAAGTAGCCAATGAGGTTAAAGAAAAAGGACGAGAGGCAATAGCGATAAGGGCTGATATTTCGAGTAACTCGGAAGTAACAGATATGGTTGATCGGGCGATTGGGAGATTTGGGAGAATCGATATACTGGTCAATAACGCCGGAGGTGCCGGTGGCGGTAACCTTGAGCATTCAACAGAAGAAGATTGGGACAGGGTGCTGGCGGTGAATCTGAAGGGGCATTTCCTGGTAACCAAAGCTGTCGTTCCCCAGATGAAGGAAAGAAAATACGGTAAGATCATCTTCGTCTCTTCGATGGGGGCTGTCCATCCGGCAGTATCGGTACTCGCATATCATTCGGCAAAAGCAGGAATCATCGGTCTGACTTATAACCTTGCCTTTGAGTTAGCGCCGCAGAATATTTATGTAAACTGTATCGTTCCAGGTCCGATAGAGACTCCTTTCTGGGATGCTTTGACACAGGGCATGCAGTCTGATGAAAGACAGGCATTTTTCAATGCTCTGGCAAAGAAAGAAGTACCTCTCGGAAGAATGGGAACCGCTGACGATATAGCCGGTCCGGCACTTTTCCTGGCTTCAGGTCTTTCGGATTATGTTACGGGACAGATACTCTATGTCGCCGGAGGGCAGCCAGTACAGTCGACCCAGGCGGTATTCGGACTGGGAGACCGTTCGTGAAATGACCAAATGAGTTCCGGAAGAAAGCAGGTAGATTATGAGTCGTAAATATGAAAAATTGCTGGAACCCGGGTACATTGGCCAGGTTCAGACAAGGAACCGTATCGTAAAAACTGGCGCCGGTACCTTCATGTGGCACGAAGACGAGACCAGCATGAATAACAAAGTGCTGGCGTTCTACGAAGCTCTTGCCCGGGGCGGCGTCGGGTTGCTTATAGTGGAGTCTCCAACTATCGACTATCCTGCTGGTGTGAGATGGAGAAGAAGATACCGCATCGACGATGATAAATATATCAAGGGTCTGAGTGAACTCACCGAGGTTATCCACCGCCATGGCTGTCCTGCCTTCATGCAGATGAACCACGACGGTCCATGGCAGTCGAAACTCGGATTTGAGCCTGACCCTCCTTTTAAAGGTCCTCCGATAGCTTCTTCACCGACAATTCTGAAGAATCCGGGTGATTTTCACAACGAAACACCTCGTGAACTTGCCATAGAAGAAATAGAGATAATTATCGACAAGTTCGCCAGCGCCGCGGTTCGTGCCCGAAAAGCAGGTTTCGACGGGGTGGATATAAATTCAGCCAGTACCCATCTCCTTCATAATTTCATCTCGCCCTTCTGGAACAGGCGTAAGGATAAGTACGGAGGCAGCCGCGAGAACCGTGCCCGGTTCGTGGTGTCGATAGTGCAGGAGATAAAGAAACGGGTTGGCGGTGATTTTCCGGTGTCTGTATGTATTAATGGAATGGAGATTGGTCAGGCCGCCGGAGTGGATAATGCACAGTGCCTGACGCTCGAGGAAGCGAGGGGTGTTGCACGACTGATCCAGGACGCAGGTGTGGATATGATACAGGTCAGAAGTACCTGGCTTGGTTACCATGTCGGCGGATACCTGACGGATGTGTTCTTCTATCCCGAACCTCCGGTACCCGTAGAGTCCATGCCTGCTGAATATTACTCCGGGAAAAAAGGCGCTGGAGCGAATATGAATTTTGCCGAGGGTATTAAACTCTCCGTATCCGTTCCGGTAATGACCGTATCAAAGATCAGCCCGGAACTCGGTGAAAGGATGTTAAGACAAAGGAAGGTTGATTTCATAGGGATGACCAGAATGCTGCAAGCCGACCCAGAACTGCCTAACAAGCTTATCACCGGACGGGAGGAAGATATAGCGCCCTGCACTGCCTGTGAGAACTGCCTTGGAAGCCAGCGGTGCCGGATAAATGTATTTATGGGTAAGGAATATAATGTCATTCAGAAATCCGGACAGAGAAAAAAGGTGGTGGTTGTCGGCGGCGGCCCTGCCGGAATGGAAGCAGCCAGGGTAGCGGCGTTACGTGGACATGACGTTACATTGTACGATAAGGAAAAACGATTGGGAGGGCTCCTGCCTGTTGCGGCGGTGGTAAAAGGCACGGAATTAGAGAATATTCCCGATATGGTCACCTACCTGGAACGCCAGATCACAAGACTGGGAGTGGAAATTAACCTTGGAAAAGAGGTTGATCTGCCACTAATAGAGCTGGTAAAGCCGGACGTGGTAATCCTGGCGACCGGCGGCATTCCTGTTACGCCGGATATCCCCGGTATCAAGAATAAAAAGGTGGCTAGCACTACCACATTGCAGAAGAAGGTAAGGTTCTTCATGAAATTTTTCGGTGTTGAGATGCTGAGGAGCTTGACAAGGTTCTATCTCCCGGTAGGGAAAAAGATAGTGATCATCGGCAGTGGCCTTCACGGCTGTGAACTGGCGGAGTTTTTCGTCAGGCGCGGTAGGCAGGTCACCATAGTGGATAAGGCTGAAATTCCAGGCGGCGATATGGTGGATGTTTTATTCGGATATCTCTCTGCATGGCTCGAAAAAAAGAATGTCACCTTCATCAACGGTGCCAGGGAATATTCAAGAGTAAATAATGACGGGCTGATTATCGTCGATAAAAATGGAAAGGAACGACTGATTGAAGCCGATAATATTATTCCCGCCCTGCCGCTTGCACCGGATACAAGACTGTTGCCTAAAATAAAAGGAATGGTACCCGAAGTCTATGCAGTTGGCGACTGCAAAGAACCTTTGTTGATCGTGGATGCTATTAATTCCGGCATGACCACGGCAAGGGAAGTATGAGTCATGATGAACAGCGAAGATTATACTATTGCTTATCCGGATCCCGTACCCGAAGGAGTCATTCTCGAGAAAAACGTGCCTGTACAGATGCGGGACGGTGTTAAACTTGCTCTGGATATTTATAAACCCTCATCTGGTAGCAGGCCCTGGCCGGTAATTCTTGCTTATTCACCATTCCAGAAAGAACGTTTTTTCGAAAGCGCTAAACCTGCTTTCTACTGCCCCAGAGGTTATGTTTGTGTTCAGGCTGCGGAGAGAGGAAGCGGATTTAACGAGGGCAAATTCTCTTTTCACGGTCAGGTTGCGGCTGAAGACGGTTATGACATCATCGAATGGATTGCCGCTCAGCCCTGGTGTAACGGCAATGTTGCCATGATGGGTGCCTCCGGGTATGGCGTAATGCAATGGATAACAGCCCCGTTGAATCCTCCTCACCTGAAAGCCCTGGTGGTGCTGGCTACAACCGACAATTATCGCGGACTCTGTTACCCGGGAGGAGTGCTGCGCAGACCGTTCGTCCTGCAGCTGGTGGCCGGGCTTACGATGGCAGCCATATGGCCGGGACCTGTTGATGGTAAGGAACCACCGATGAACGTCATCGCCGAAATTTTCTCACACACTGAGGATGGGCCGTTCTGGTGGGAACACGGTGGCGGATGGAAAAATATCCACAAGATTGAAGCTCCTGTGCTTAACCTGATCCAGACTCCAAACCGGCTTCACGCGATTTCGCATCTGCGTTCTTACGCTGATATACAATCACCGAAGAAACTCGTCATTACACCGTGGACGAACGAGAATTACCAGCCCTGGATTTTTGAGACAACCTCTTTTAACGAGTATATTCTCCGCTGGCTGGACTACTGGCTGAAGGGAATCGATACCGGGATTATGGATGAACCGGAGGTAACGATCTATGACAACGGAACCGGAAAATGGAGGTACGAAGACGAATTTCCCCTGAAACGCACACAGTGGACAATGTTCTATCTGCACGAAAAAATCACCGATGAAGACGTGTATGGAAACCTAAGCCGGGTTCCACCAGGGAAGGAACAACCGGACATTTATCATAATATCAGCCTGAATACAGCTTTGACAGCCTCCTACGGTCTGGCAGGAAGTTCAGCCGAACCTGAAAAATCCAGGAAGGTTGCTTATGTTTCCCAACCACTCGAAGAAGACATCACATGCTGGGGGCCGGTCAGCTTTACGTTCTATGCTGCTACTACCGAAGAAGTGACTACCGACTTGTCGTTCTTCGTAAAGATGGGAGAAATGGTTCCCGAAGGTGTACCATTGAATCCCGTAACCGGTAATCCTGAAATTAAACCGGAAGTGAACGATCCGTGGACACCGCCGGAAGTCCAGATATGGAGCTGGGGATCGCTGAAAGCCAAATTCAGGCAGGTTGACGAGAAAATGTCCGGACCGGGGATGCCCTGGCATTCTTATCAGAATCCCGAGGATATAAAGCCGGATACGATCTACGAATTCCAGGTTGAAATGCAGCCTGTATTCAAAACATTCAGGAAAGGATGCAGGATATGGCTGAAGATTGCCAGCGATGATGCGTTGTATGCTACCTGGGACAGTTCGTCAGGATACGTGGAAACACCGCTGTCACCGGAAAAAGCTGAAATTTCCATCTACCATGACCACGAACATCCATCTCATCTGTTATTGTCGGTCATTCCATATACTCCTGAAACAGATCCGGTTAAACCACCATTAAGTGATGCCGTTCCCGGCGCTCCCAGGTTTACGGAGTAAACGAGTATTCTTTTCGATAAGGAAACGAGGTGCCATAATGAACATAATGAATAATAATCTGTCTGTGAAGTCGATAACCGAACCTGCAAGGGAAACAAAGGTATGTTACGAAGCCGATGTCGTCGTGGTAGGTGGTGGTCCGGGTGGAGTAGGAGCTGCTATTTGTGCCGCGAGATCAGGAGCGGATACCGTGCTTATCGAAAGGTACGGACACCTTGGCGGAATGGCTACGGGAGGGCTGGTTAATATCATACCGAATCTCAGTGATATTTATGGAGAGCAGCATATCGCGGGTATCGTCCAGGAGATTATCGACAGGATGGATGCCAGAGGAGCTGCTTCCTATCCCCAAAAACCGGAATGGGGTACCTTCGAAAGAAAGGTGGTTGATCGTTACCTTAATGCCAGGATGGGTAATTTTTTCGTTCGTGACAATATGAAACTGGATAAAGAGGTCGTGCTGTATTCTGCTCTTATTGATCCGGAAGTGCTTAAAGACGAACTGAATGACATGATGAAAGAAGCAGGTGTTAAGCTTTACCTCCATTCCTGGAGCACTCAACCCGTTATGGAAGGCAATCAGGTCAAAGGCGTCATCTTCGAGAGTAAATCCGGAAGACAGGCTGTTCTCGGAAAGGTAGTAATAGATTCCACCGGTGACGGCGACCTTCTGATACCGTCCGGAGCTGAGGTAATCACGGAAATGAAACGCCCCAGCCGGATTGCCAACCTGGCTTTCTGCTTCTGGATTACCAATGTCGACAACGAAAAAGAGGATGAATTCAAGGCAGCCCAGCCTGAGAAGTATGACGAACTGATGAAAGAACTTACTGATAAACGCGGGTTTGCCAGGCACTTCCGCGGTCTGCTCAAAGACCAGGAAAACGTGATCTGGTTTCATCCCCACATACCTGCTGAGGACCAGACAGACGTTGAAGAAATGACCAGGATCGATATCGATACCCGGAAAAGAGCCCTCATTACCTATGAGTTTTTGAAGAACTACGTGCCTGGATATGAAAAGAGTTACATTATGCAGACGGCTCCCCAGCTGGGAACCACCGGTGGCAAGCGTGTGGTCGGTGACTACGTACTGACCGAGAAAGACATGAACAGGGAAGAACCGTTCGAGGACACGGTAGCCGTTTTCGCCGGCAACGACCGCGATGAATTGTCCCATCGATATCCGAAGATGTATATTCCGTACCGCAGCCTGGTGCCGAAAAATATCGAAGGTCTGCTTGTCGCCTGCCGTGCCTTTTCATCGGAAGACTCTGTCAACACACATTTCAACCTGATTCCCCATTGTCTCTGCTTCGGACAGGCAGCAGGCACAGCAGCAGCGAAAGCTTTGGACAGCGGAGTAAGTGTCAGAGATGTTGATATCAAAGCCCTGCAAAAAGACCTGCGTAACCAGGGAGTAATTCTTCCGAGTTCGTAAAGGTTTTTTATAGGGAATTTAAAAATCCCTCAATCTCCCGTTACGAAAGTAAGAAGTAAGGACAACTAAACCATTCCGTTGAAAAACGGAATCCAGAAGCATTGTTGCACTCTGATATTACTGGATACCGGCTTCCGCCGGTATCGTAATTATCCATGCAGTAATACCTGCTACTGCGGCCAAATTTGATCTGCCACATCGTTCAGCCCCAGTTCAAGCAGCTTCTTCCGGCTGGGTTTTGTTGTCTCCAGGTCCCAGTCAAGCTGATTCAGCCCACGGATTATCTGCTCGTCTATGTCTACGGTGACTCTGGCTGTCGGCCCCTTTTGAAACGGCGGATTGCCGATCATCCTCGGCGGCATCTTGTACTCAAGCGGGTTGATCCCCTCGCGAAGGTTGAAGACGTGCCGCATGTTGATGATCCTCTCGCCGCACTTCATCAATTCTTCTTCGGTACGATTCCAGTCGGTGATGGCACTCATGAATCCGGTGATATATCCGTAGGCGTTGCCGCCGACCAGGTCGCTGAATATACAGAATCCGCTGGCATTGGAGAGGTGATGGCCGAAGCTGGCAGGCCCGAAATTCATCTGGGTATGCCTGCCTGGTGTCGCGTCCATCTGGTAGCGTGCCGCCGCTGTGCTGTCCGGTCCGGCAGCAATTTTCGGATCGTGCATCCCCGGTTCCTGTCCACCGACATGTATGGCGAACTCTTGGGATCCCTTGCCGATTTTCTCCGCGGCAACCTTCACGCCGTCGGCAAGTATATCGCCGAATCCTTCTCTCTTGGCCATTTTCTCAAGCGTCTCGATGATCGCCCGGTGATTGCCCCAGGTAAGATCGATGCCGTCGGTATCCGCTTTCGTAATAATCCCTTTCTCATAGCACTCCATGGCGAAGGCGATGGCAGCGCCGCCTGATATGGTATCCAGTCCGTAATAGTTGCACAGGTGGTTGGCCATGTTGAGCGATTCCGTATTGGTGTTCAGGCACATCGTGCCGAAGGCGGCTGCGGTCTCGTATTCCACCCGTCGCGTGCCGGCGGGGTACTTGTATTCGCCTTCTCCCGCCTTCAGCCTGCCTTCACAGGCGACCGGGCAGCCCCAGCAGCCCGTCCGTCTCTCAATATTTGCTATCGCGGCGTCGCCGGTCAGACCGGAAACATCGGGTAGTTCGTTGATGCCGATTCCTCCCCAGTTCTTAACGGGAGTATTACCGCCGTGGGCGAAGATGGCGGTAACATTGGATGTTCCATACTTGTGAAATCCTGGCATACTGTCTTTCATCGCCGCCAGGTGTTCGTCTCTCAGTTTCTTCAGCAGGTCGGTGTCTCTGACCGGAACCTCCATTTTACCTCTCGCTGCTATTGCTTTCAGGTTCTTCGAGCCCATGACTGCGCCAACACCGGAGCGTCCCGCGGCGGCTCCTCTACGGGTGATGATGCAGGAGATAAGCGACAGTTTTTCACCGGCAAGTCCGATGCTGACGCTCTCCATGTCGTTTCCGTATTCTTCCTTGAGCGAGTCCTCGACAGCGAAGGTGTCCCTTCCCCAGAGGTGTCCGGCGTCCTTTATCTCGGCTTTGCCGTTCTCCAGCAGGAGATACACCGGTTTATCAGCGATACCGGTCACGAACACGGCGTCATAACCGGCGAATTTAAGGTTAGGTCCGATATGCCCACCGGAATTGGAGTCTCCCCATCCACCGGTCAGGGGTGACTTGGTAACGACAGCGTAGCGTCCGGCGAAGGTAGCTTGTGTACCGGTGAGAGGTCCGGTGAGAAAACCAAGCGTATTATCCGGTCCAAGAGGATCGACTCCACCCTTCTGGCGGTCGTACAGCACCCTGGCGCCGATACCGTAGCCACCGATGAAGTCGCGGTACAGGCTGTCATCGGGCGTTTCTTCCTCGATCTTCCCCGTGGACAGGTTAACGAACAGGAACTTCCCCATATATCCGTTCGGCATGATTCTCTCCTTTCGGCTTTGACAACGATTAGGCTATTCTCGCCTGTGACCACAGTCAAATCCGCCTAATTATAGCACCATTTAAGATTGAGATACATCGAATTTAAACCTTTAGTAGATAGATGAAGTAACGTGTCATGGGAATGTTTACTTTTATTACAGTTAGATCTTTGTATGTAATTATATGAATTGACACTTGAAATGAACAGATATAATATGGTTCTAATATTAAAGATATCGATCATTGAGAAAATATAGGTAGTACAAGTAGTGGAAGCATTAGTAACTCCTCAATTATTACAGTGGGCTCGTAGAAGAAGAAGTCTACGAGTAGAAGAAGCTGCTGAGAAAATTAATATACATCCAGATAGGTTATCTAAATGGGAAAAGGGTGAAGGTAATCCAACTTTTAAGCAAGCGAAAACATTAGCAGAAAAATTATATGTGCCATTTGGATATTTATTTTTACCAAATCCGCCAACTGAAGATTTACCTTTACCTGATTTTAGAACAATCACTAGTGCTCAAGAGTCTTTGCCTAGTCCTGATTTTCTTGACGTATTGCGAGATACTCTAAGAAAGCAAGAATGGTATCGAGAATACCAAGAGGGTATAGGTGCCGAACCACTAGATTTCATCGGTCGATTTACTCAAGACGAAAATCCTGTTGTTGTTGCATCCAATATAAGGGATACCTTAAACCTTGATAGTGATATGCGTGAAGAAGCTAATAACTGGGAGCAATTTCTTCAAGAATTTATACGGAGAGTTGAAAAAGCCGGGGTATTAGTTCTTAGGAATGGTGTAGTAGGAAATAATACTCATAGACCGTTGAATGTAGAAGAGTTTAGAGGTTTTGTTATTAGTGATTCTTTAGCTCCTATTATTTTCATTAATGGGAAAGATGCAAAAACTGCACAAATATTCACACTTGCACATGAGTTAGCTCATCTTTGGATGGGTCAATCTGGGGTATCTAATCCTAATTATTTTAATAGACTGGTTGAACCGCAAAACATTGCTGAAAAAATCGCAAATCAAGTAGCAGCAGAGACATTATTACCTTCTAGTGAATTGATAAGTATTTGGGATAATACAAGAGATATAACAAATAATATAGATAATCTCGCGAGGATTTATCGAATAAGTAAATTCGTTGTGCTTCGACGCGCCTTCGATAATGAAAAAGTGTCCGATGATGAATACTTTAATTACTATAGGGATTTACTAAATGAGCGTCACGTAAGCACTGGGAGTACTGGAGGTAATTTTTATCGTAGCCTAGTTGCGAGGAATAGTAGTACCTTCACTCATACAATACTTATTGCTTGTGCGGAGGGTAAAGCATCGCGAAAAGAAGCTTCCAGTTTATTGAATGTTAAAGTAAAATCTCTGCCCTCAATTCAACGCGAAATCTTAGGGGGCTGATAGTGTCTGATTATTGGCTTGATTCAGACAGTCTGATTACCGCAAAGAATGGACCGTATGGTTTTGATATAGCTCCTAGTTTTTGGACTTTTATTGAACGGAAGATGAATGAGGGTATAATAGCAAGTTCAAGTTTAGTATATGATGAAATAGCAGAAGGTGATGAAGACGAATTACTATTATGGGCTAGAGAACAAAGAGAAAATGGCTACTTCATTGAGCCTGATGGTGTGGTACAGACTATTTTTCGTCAAATAGCAGATTATGTTAACCGATATTTCCCATAATATCAAGCTGCTGATTTTCTTGATGGAGCAGATCCTTGGTTGATAGCTCATGCGAAGGCTTACGGAGGTAAGGTTGTCACTTTTGAGGTGTCAGCTCCGGGTTCTACTAAACCAAAAATACCAGACATTGCAAAAGAATTTGATGTAATAACTTTAGATATATATAGGATGATAAGAGAATTACAGATCGTACTTTGATATTGTTTGGTCGATATTGTTATTTACTGATATTCTATCAATAATATTGATAACAATTTAAAAATCACCAATAATCTATTTTGGGTATGCATGTTGTAAACAGACGCCCCGATGGTATACACCATCGGGGCGTTATAATTACTGTTGAATGATGGATTAACTCGATTGTTTGTCGGCAATATCTCCGGCAATCAGTACCTTGTATTTTTCTCCCTGAGCTGCTTTCACCATCAGGACGATCCATATTATGAAAGCAACGATGCCGATCGCGGCACTGAAGAAGTCGCCGATAATGGGTATCCACCCCAGTACACCGCTGGCTACGGTAAAGAATCCAAAGACGATTATCGACTGGATTGCATGGAATCGAACCAGCATATTTTCCTTTTCCAATATCAGGAATATGATACCGGTGACCCATCCGAATAGATAACAGAGCAGACCGGCGACATTCTGGTCAAGTCCCGTACTGGTTTTTTTAGCCGTTTCAACCGGTGCAAGCGGCATAACCGGTTCTGCTGCCTGTCCTTCCTCTACTACCTCGGCAACCACCGTTGTTTCCTGAGCTAGCGCAGGGGTATCGACGGGCTGGTATGACGGTGTTGTCGTAACGGGCTTTCTGGCTGCTAAAGCGATGAATAAAATGCTGATTGACAGCCCTATGATTCCTGCAACAAGAATCCCGATCCCTACCCCGAGTAAGAGAGGAACCTTGGCGCCAAATACCATGTTCGCATCGATTCCGGCAGAACCGTCTGTGTTCATGATAACCAGTGTGTAGCTGCCTTCTTCGAGTTCCCACTCAAGAACCTGGATTCCGGTACCGTAGGTCGATTCTTCCCAGAACGTCTGCGTGGTAGGAGCTTCGGGGGCCATGTCACCGGAATGATTTCTGTAGTCGATATCAATTCGGTTGGTGTGCAGCCGCCTGACCTCGTCATATTCAACATCATCGAGATAGTCGTCGATATCCGACTCCCTGGCAATCCCGATGAATATCGGGCTGGATGAATCACTGTTCGAGCCTTCTATCTTGAAAGTGACCAGGTCGCCCGGGTCCCAGAAAAGCCCTGAATCCCACCCGACATCTATATCGACATCTGTAGGCCCCGTAACGACAGCGTAGGAATTCTTGTCTATATTTATCGTTTTGGTGGTATAGAATCCGTCGTTATCTTTGATCACGTTGTCGGCTATCAGAATGCCTGCGCCACCCACCACTAGGCCAATGGATATCAACAAGCCGATCACGCCGAATATCAGTAGTATAATTTTCCCTGCACTCATTATGAAACCTCCCTTATCCTTGAGCCTTGATTGAATTAAGTATAGTAAATACGGATTCCCGAATCCCCATTCTTGCGGGTGAAAAAAACCTGGCCTTAATGTGGATAATTCACCTATCCGAAAGACTAGGGATTCTTTAATTGTACGAGAGAAAAGGGAATCTTTGTGTTAATCTGCTGAGGGGTGGTATGCATAATGGCCTGGTGAGGAAAATGCAGGGGATATAATTATAACCGTATTCCTAATCCCAGAACGATCTTGATTCCATATATCACAGCCGGTACCAGTGAGGATAATACCAGTCTACCGAGAATACCGGCATTAAACGGCCAGGTTGGCGCTTCACGGACCTGTTTTTCATAGATATTCCAGACAGCAATAGCAGAATATAACCTATCTCTATCACTATGATTGCTGTCCGAAGATTGCTGTTTTAACTGCTTGCGATGAGAATCAAGGTTTTCTCTCACCATATTTAATTCACGCTTTTTAGCCGAGGCCATGACACCGTGCGTACTCCACATCGAAGTGAAGAACAGGAGTATCGTTACACAAAGTAAGATTGAATAGATGATTATGTTTTCCGTTTGACGCAGGTTCTCGAATGGTTGAAACACCACGCTCAGGCTGATACCGCCAACGAACGCGAATGATACAGACAGACTCCACTGAGCGACAGGTATTAATAACCTGGTATCAAATATCTCGAAATGTATATGGTTACGGGTTAACTTCGCGAGACGCATGGTGCTGGAGATACCACCGTAAATCAGGTAACCGAGAAGAGCAAACATGATGATGCTTGTTACTAGGGTATATATTTCAAACCAACTCAAATCCCATTTCCATGGCTGGCCCAGGGCAAGGAAAAATATCATACCAAGCAGTAAAGCTGCCCATTCCCATCGACGGTTACTATGGGACATCGTAATTAATATTTCATTCGTTTCTGCTTGCGGTAGTAATGATTCGAGTGAAATTAACATGCGTACCCAAAGTTTTTGAATGAATGGAGATATTACGAATATGTAAACAATAATGGCTGACTGAAGTCCTAACCGCCAGAAACCCCAGTCAATACCATTTGAAAAACTTCCTTCGAGGAATGCCATGAGAACCAGGAACAATATAAGAATTAGAGCAATACCGAGAATGGTGATATACCGCGGGAGTTTTATAGCTTTCACCAATGATTCGAGTAACGGGTAGTTCCCCGCATATTCAGACATTTTTCTCCACTCAAGACAGTTAAAAGTAATAGAACAATATTATAACCTATAATCGGAATAAGTACATCGGGATGCCTGTCATATTATTTGTATACTTATTCAGTTCAATAAATTAGTATTTTACTTGCTTTCCGGTAGCGGCACTCCCTGTTTCATCAGGTTCTCCTGTAAAGAAGATATATCCACCTTCCCCGGGGTAACGCCGGATTTCACTGCCAGGGCGGCGGCGGTACCTGCCGCCTGTCCCATCGGTATGCACTGCTGTATCCAGTTGAGTACGTTGTTGGCTTCCGGATCGGAGGAAAAGCAGCGACCGGCTGTCAGCAGATTCTCTATTTTCCGGGGCACCAGCGCCCGGTACGGTATTGTTACCAGAGGAAAGCTTTTTTCAGGAGTGTTGTGCAGGTGCGGTAGCAGGGCTATCGTATCTGGATGGATGATTCCAGACATCACGTCTTCCCAGGTGACTACATATTCGCCGACAAGTCGCCGGCTTCCGCGGGTACCGGTCTGCGACGCAGTATCCATGATATAGCTCTTTTCGAAGCCCGGTATCTTTTCTTTCAGGAACTTATGGGATAGCAGCATCGATTTTCTCGCGCTGATTTCCACGTAGGTAAGGTCTTCCACGTCGACGGCACTCAGGTTCGGGATCCAGTTGTTGCACCACAGGACATCGTCGTGAGCGCTTCTCCAGTAGGTGTTGAATCCGCCTTTGGCGGTGAGTTCCTTCATTAACCTGTTGTGCTTTTCCCGTTCCTGTTCCTGGAAATCCAGGTACCGTTCGCTGTCCACGTTGGCGATCCTCCATACCAGGGCAAGGTTAGCCGACCGTAAACTACGGTCAATAGTACCGTCGAATTCTGCCCCCGCCGAAGCGAATATATCACCATCGCCGGTGGTGTCTATAGTTACCTGTGACAGAACAGCCTGCCGCCCGGACTTGCTTTCAAATATGATTCCTTTTACCGCTTCATCTTCCACGACAGCGCGGGTCCCCCACGAATGGAGCAGCAGCTTGATTCCAGCTTCTTCAACCATGTCGTTGAGTACGCACTTCAGTTTCTCAGGATCTACCAGGGCGCCATACCTGACCGAATCACCCGGCGCCATTGAAAAAGTGCCACGTCTACGCCAGTAACGGAGAGTTTTCTCGTCAGTGGCACCTGTCTCTTCATCAGAGGGGTGTACTGCGCCGTCGATAGTGTCCAGCCTGTCAATCATTTCTTGGCAGATTCCGGCTATTTGCCTTTCACGTCCACCGCTGCTCATAAACGGGATCAATATGACCAGGCCGCCGGTGGACATGCCGCCGAGGTGACCGTATCTCTCGATAAGAACGGTCTTCGCCCCGGTTCGTGCCGAAGCCAGTGCTGCGGCAACCCCGGCGGGACCGCCGCCGACCACGACCACCTCTGTCTCTCTGAATATCTTTATATTTCGGGCTTGTTCCCGTATCGTTTTCATACTCTACCACATTGCCTGTCTCTATTGACCGGTGACCGAATCCACCTTCCTGAATATAAACTTGAGTTTCTCAACGTCCTCTTCGGGAAGCGGCGGACGGTCGAACGATTTAAGGTTCTCCTCCATATGATTGATATTCCCCGTTCCGGAAAGGATAACATCCGGGCCTTCTTCGTAGTGGCAGAATCGGTAGGCCGCATCGGGAATACTCACTGCACCGCCCTCGTGAACCAGGAATCCTAGCGGATCATTAACATCGAACTCAGCCGGATCAAGCTGTTTCTTCTCTATGAGTTCAGTCACCACCTCTTTTAATCGTTTTGGTCGGCTGAGAGCCAGGCGGACGGGGAACAT
This sequence comes from Dehalococcoidia bacterium, assembly GCA_011191975.1. Classification (GTDB taxonomy): domain Bacteria; phylum Chloroflexota; class Dehalococcoidia; order Dehalococcoidales; family UBA2162; genus MGML01. Next base: position 7,750 of record DUFA01000136.1, on the reverse strand, counting down.
AACGGTGATTCCGATATTCTTCCTCGTCGCTTCAGGGAACACGTATTCACGGGCGCACTGGTTGAGAAGGTTGAAACCGACCATCATCACATCCCATTCATCATCCTGGAAAGCACGCCGCAGCATTTCGTGACGGGTATCGGCGTTGAACATCTCCGATATCCCGATAAAGCGTAATTTACCTTCCCGGCGAAGATCCTCGAGGACCGGTACTATCTCGGTATGAAGGTATTCGTACTGGTTCAGGCGGACCCCGTGAAGATAATAGACATCCACATAGTCCGTATCGAATCGTTTCAGGCTGTTTTCAAGGCTTTCTCTTACCTGCTTTCCGGTAAGACCTTCAGTTGGCGTTTTCTTGGTGCACAGCACAAGTGAGGAACGGTCGACACCTTTGATAGCTTTTCCGACAATCTCCTCGGTACCGTAGATTTCAGCAGAATCTATGATATTGACCCCCGCGTCTATCGCTCTTTTCACCACCGCAACAGACTCAGCTTCTTCTTTTCCGGTTCCTTTTCCGACCCGGCTGGGACCACCGCAGCCCATACCCATCGTGGTCACTGTCAGGCCTGTTCTCCCAAGAGTAGTCCTGTTCATTAAATACCAACCTCCTTCACAAGTAATAAAACGGTATCAGTTATTATAACCCATTCTACCAGAATGACAATTTTTGATTTGCGTGCGGCTTCTCTATATACTGGAGAAGGTAGAAGCTATACACTCTAGTACTTAGTTACAGAAATTACTGTAATTATTACGTTCGCCCTGAGCTTGTCGAAGGGCACCGCCGTGGTTCGACAGGCTCACCACGAATGGCTTAATTATCTCACTTTTCTGTGCAACCAGGTACTAAATGGTTTAAAGGAGACTGCAAATGAAGAATCTGCTTAAAGAAAAACTACAGCGCGGTGATGAAGTGATCGGCACATTCGTTACCCTGCCCCACCCGGACGTGACCGAAATGCTATCCCGCGTTGGTTTCGACTGGCTTCTCATCGACAGCGAGCATGCGGTTACCGGTCTGGAGACGATGACGGCAATGATGCAGGCGATGAACGGCACCGACTGCACTCCGATAGTTCGCCCGGAGTGGAACGACATCGTGGTGATAAAGCGAATACTTGATATCGGCGCCCACGGCGTGCTGGTTCCCTGGGTAAATACAAGGGAAGAGGCTGAATATGCTGTGGAAGCCTGTAAATATCCTCCGGCAGGACTTCGCGGCTATGGACCAAGAAGGGCGAAAATGCTTGATCCCGATTATATACAGACGGCCAATGACGAAATCATGATTATCGTGCAGATAGAGACACGTGACGCCATTAAGAATATCGATGAGATTCTATCAGTCGATGGGATCGATGCCTGTTATATAGGTCCGAACGATCTCTGCCTTAGCTACGGGAACATACCTCCTCACTGGGAAAATCCGGAATACCTGGAGGCATTCGACACGGTACTGAAAGCCGCCGAAAAGGCTGGAAAACCTGCCGGAATATTTGCGTCTTCGGATAATGTACAGTGGGCGAAAGAAAAAGGTTTTACCCTGAATACCGTGGATGATTCGGATGCGTTCCTGAAAAACGGAGCTGAATCGGCACTAAGAGCATTCCGAGGAGATTAACTGTCAGTAATAATTACCGTATTGACGGCGGTGTCTCGGCAGGTTCAGACGTCTGTACTTTTTCCAAGGAAAGAAACCAGCAGGCGTGAAAACTCCTGAGTTTTCTGATTATGTATATGGTGACCGCCATCCTCAAAGATGTGTACCCGGCAGTCCGGTATCACGTCGGCTGCTGCATAGGCATGCTTCACCGGGACAACGCCATCTTTTGCTCCCCACACCAGGAGAGTCGGCATCACCAGCCTGGAGAGTTCATCCAGGAGTACCGTAGTCTGCCCCTTGAGACTCATTATGCTTTTACCTATGCCTATCTGCACCCGGGTAAAAGGAGGTTTCAAGGTAAAGGAAAAAGAGAATTGCCTGATAAACCAGGTTAGCGCTTCTAACATGACAAGCCCTGCTATTCCGAGATTTGTGAGAATGGATGGAGAAGAAAGGTAGCGAGCCCAGAAAGCTATCTCTTTTCCGAGGAACAGGCTACTGATAAGGACCAGTCGCTTGATTTTCTCCGGATAATCCAGTGCGTACTGTATGGCGATTCCGCCGCCGACGGAATGCCCGATGAGATAGAACTGTTCCAGCCCCAGTTCTCCGGTAAAGCTTTCTATGAAATCCACGTATTCCGGTACGCTGAATCTGTCATCGATCGATTGGCTGTTGCCGAAACCGGGCAGGTCAGGCGCGTAGACAGTAAAGTGTTCAGCGAGTAATTCAAGGTTATCGATCCATGCGTTAACACCGCCACCACCACCGTGTATTACCAACAGCGAGTCACCTCGTCCGCCGAAGAGGTAACTTACCTTTCTCTTATTTATTGTTATATTTACAGCTCTGAGTTTACGGATTGTTATCTCTTTTATTCTTTTACGCACACGCAGGGGCGTAGGTTTATTTCAGGCACACGGAAACGACGTTACGAAGGATTGAAATGAAATACGAGGAGAGGAATAAATTCTTTGCCGGTCCTAATTCATTTTATCAGAATTCAGGATCTTGTGACAAATTTCCATTGGAATAGGTTGGTTTACTCAAAAGGATTAATCGAGTAGCGACTTACATCACATACTCCTCTATTTCGGAAAATGTAGAATGGAATAATAATATAAATCGGAAGGGAGTGTGTGAGGATGGTCACAATTACTGATTTAGCGAGAGACAAAATCCAGGAGGTACTGGACCAGAATAGTGGAAAATATCTGAGGTTGTTTATCCAGGGTATTGGCTGAGGAGGTCCCAATGTGGGTATGGCTCTGGATGAGCCGGATGATGATGAAACACCTGTTACGGTCAATGGTATAGGAGTACTGGTTTCAGAACCTGTACAACCGTATGTGAACGGAACAGTGATAGACTATGTCAGAGAGGCGCACGGAGAAGGATTCATTCTTAAAGGCCGTAAAAATTCCTGTTAAAACATAGTAATAGATACAGTACACTAAGAAGGAGGCAGCTACATGGCTGCTTCTTTTTCTTTATTTCTGTAAAATTATTCAGGGCTGAGTATGAGCCGCATATGATAGAAGGTAGAACTTTTTCAACAACTTTCAGTTTAGTATGTTGACCATAACATTTATACTGGTTATTATGTATAAATTATTAAGATGAATGATATTCTAAAACCTGTAATTAATTTACTTATAACGCTTGTATCTGGTGCGATATGCTTTATCTATATCAACGGAGGATAAATAATTATGATATACCTCGTCCGTCAAGGTGAAACCGAATGGAATCTATTCAGGAGGGCTAACGGTGTAACAGATACTTTTTTGAATATAACAGGAATAGAGCAGGCAAAACTGCAAGCCGAAAACTTAAGGGGTGTTAGCTTTGATGCGTGTTTTTGCAGTCCCCAAACACGTGCCCGCCAAACCTGCGAAATCATCTACGAAGGGCCGATTGTGTTTGATGACAGGCTCGTCGAAATAGACTGCGGTGAGTTTGAGGGCGCAGACGAAACTGATGCAGAAACGATGAAACTGGCCTGGCAAGCAATCATGAGTGGCGATAAGGGTACGGAAAGTTATAAAGATTTTTTGAAACGGAGCTGCGATTTTTGCGATATGATTACGCAAGACCACAAAGGGAAAAACGTCTTAATCGTTACTCACGCTGGAAACGTACGGGTAATAGACTATTATTTCAAGGGCAAGCCCAAGGATTATGATATTAAAGGAAGAACTGTCATCAAAAACGGCGGATTACTTACATTTGAAAATTAGAAATCAAATATTACGAGTTGTTCAACATAGATAACGCAATCGGATTATTTATCCTGATGGCATTGTTAACTCGTTCGTTGAACGATACCTGAGAGAAAAGGTGGGCAAACTTTTCAAACCGAAATAAGAGATGGAGAAAGGGACTGGTTGTCCTTTATATTACTGCTTAAATATTTATGAGCCGCGGAGGACTCGAACCTCCAACCGGCTGATTAAGAGTTTGCTCGCAGAAAAGCAACCAGTCGCTTGCTGAACCGACCGCTTGCCTCCTTTCTGAAATGAATTGTAGACCTTTCTAAAATGTTGAGTCAAGCTATTATCGGGTTAAATACACCAAGTTTTAATCACCAACATTCTGCAGCATTGTTTCAATTGAAGAAAAGGCTTCAGATTCATCTGAAGGCTTTATTATTAATTCTCTTGCTTTTATTTTCTTCTATGACCTATAATCTTTGGGTTAAAATCTTGTTCGATTGAAAAAATTATGAGTAAAAAGAAGTCAATAAAATCTGAGCTTTTGGATATGAATAGAGTACTTCAAAGGCAAGTACTGCGTACTCAAGCGTACATGCAAAGCAAACGCTTATTCTTTGCCAACTCTGTAGATGAAAATAATGACAACACTGATTGAGATAGTATGCTTAGATGTCACTAATAATTATTTCTGTGAGTTGATAAAGCGGAGCATTACTTTTGGGAAATGTGCAGCTTAGGTAACTAATGTGGTCTTTATTGTAATGGTAGCTGTATGGGCTATAATTTTTCGACGATTACTCTAAGGGAATCACCCTTCTTCAGTTCCTCAGAGGAACTGAACGTGAGTGTTTCGATATTATCGATTCGAATTTTTACATTATCTGATTTCTTAATATGTCCAGTTACCTTACCGACTGCTTCACCTGCCTGAACAATCCTTTCGCGTCCCCACCTTTGCTTCTCGTGTGCTTTAGCGGTTCTGTCCGCCATAATTATTATTTTTATCGAATCATCCTTAATATAATTGAAAGAAGGCTTAAGCCTGAGCGTCTCTACATGATCTATCCGTATCTTTAACTCATCAGTATGCCCGATATCTCCTGTAGCCTTGCCGGACACTTCTCCTACCTTTACTTCATCTTTACGTTCTTCATCTTCTTTTGCTTGTTCTTTCTTAGCCCAGTCCGCCTGTCTTTTTTGAAAATCTGACGTCATAATCACCTCCAACATGTTTGTACTCCCATTATACTCCTATTGTACAGTGCAAGTCCTCTGAACACGTGAACACAGGTATTTAAGACTTATACGCTTGAGTGGACAAGCATCCCGGAGTTCGAGCAGTGGGGACTAAAGAGATTTTTTTATCATTAGTTGTATCGCACCGGTACCTCAAATGGTGATGTACTTATGTCATTCAGCTCAATCTCTGGAAATGACGTACGTTTGATAGCTGAGTAGTATTAATAGTGTGTCAAGAGAAAAAGTCTTACTCTTGCCCTGATTCTAATTCCAGGCCGTTTTCTAAAGGATTGCCCACGATTCCTGCCTGTGCAGCTATAATAGCTGCGTGAGTACGACTATTCGCCTGTAATTTATCGATAATGTTTCTGACATGCTTCTTGGCAGTGTCTAAAGTGATTCCAAGAGTCTCAGCAATTATCCTGTTAGAGTCTCCATTTCCCAGAAGCCTGAGTACATCGACTTCTCGCACTGTGAGGTGAGCAGCTTCAGCCGTACGTTCTGCAAGAGTCTTCCGACCATTCTGAAGTAAATTTTCCACTGCTGTGTGTAGTAGTGCTGTCTTCATCTGGGTACCACCCTCGACAACGCGATGAATACTCTCCAGTAATACTTGTGGTTGCATGTCCTGGAGGAAAATATAACCTCCTGCACCGGCATGGATAGCATCAATTACGTAAGAATCATTAGGATTATCCGTGAGTATCAGGACAGCTACTTCCGGAAATTCATCCTTAATTGTCCTAGTAATTTGTACCCCATCCAATTTTCCATTTCGTGTCTCAGTCAATACCACATCAACAGGCTTTCCTCGATAACGACCTTGCCTGATAGTTTGAAGAGCTTCATGTCCGTCCAGAACATTTGCGATTACTTCAATTCCGTCGTCTTTATTAAGGATTGCCAGCAAACCTTCTCTGACAACCGGATTGAAGTCAATCATCAGAACCCCAAGTGTAACTGGTTTATTCTTGTCTTCCATCTGTCATACACCCCCCCGCTTACACTTTGGTGTATAAATATATACTACTTTAGTGCACCTATACGTTATCATTGTACACCCCTTTTTTATCTGGTTGTCAAGAGCATTAGTGCAATACCTAATAGGATTACAGGAACGGCACCGGTGTGCCCGACAAGTTTCCTCTCTGGCGGGTTGCGTGTGGTGAAATTCCGAATACATACTGATATTAACTGGGGTACTATACCTATCGTAATGAAGACCATTTCAAGTGCCTGGATAGGTGTGACTATGAATGACAAGGTTTATATCCTCCTGGATGTAATCGAATGGCAGACTGAACAAGTAGTAGAGAGGCTAAAGTCAATAGCCGGCGTAAGGAATGTTGACCCGATAGAGGGAAACCCGAACGTCATTGCATTGCTAGAGGCACCAGATCGGCAAAGGCTAGCAGAAATAACCATGAAGGTTATTTCATCGGAGGAAAACGTAATTCAAGACCTGAAATTACTCCCTGTTTGTAATGAAACTGAAAGCCACAGTACTTCTGAAGCCTCCTATACGGGGAGTTAGGAGACAACAATTGAAAAATCTTACATCTCTGCCCATAGAATACCACGAGTTAAGGAAGAAACTTACTGCCAAACTGTTGAATATTGGACGGAATAGTGAAGTCTGCAAACGAACAATATCTTTGAGTGGAATGGCTGAAATAATGGGAATATCAAAGGAAATGGTTTTTACCTTGCTTGAATCTTTGGAACGAAGGAACGATATCGTCATTGACCGTCAGAGGATGCTAATAAAAATAAAGCCAGAGTAAAACAAAGTGTCATAGCAGAGATTGAGAGAGTACTAGTATGGATCTTACTGAAATTTATTACCATTTCGGGCAACGGACGTCTGGAATCTAGCGACTAAATATTTTCTATATATAGAGCACGACTGAGAATCATTCAAGTTCCAGGTAATTTAATATATTACTAATAGCAAAAGGGGATAACATGCATATATTACTCATATACCCACAGTATCCGGATACTTTCTGGAGTTTTAAGCACGCTTTAAAGTTCGTTTCCAAGAAAGCGGCTTTTCCACCCTTGGGCTTACTTACGGTAGCGGCGATGCTGCCCGAAGAATGGGATAAAAAACTTATAGATATGAACATAGATAAGTTGTCTGACTCTGATATTAAGTGGGCTGATTACGTATTTATTAGCGCCATGGCAGTGCAGACAAAATCGGTGAAAGAGGTAATCAACCGTTGTAAAAATTTAAATACGAAAATCGTGGCTGGGGGTCCTTTATTTACAACCGGATTCAGAGAATTCGGTGGAATCGACCATTTCGTACTGGGTGAAGCCGAAGTTACTCTTCAACCTTTCCTGGACGACTTAGAGACGGGTAATCTGCGTCATATTTATTCCTCCGATGAACGACCTGATATCAGTAACACTCCAGTCCCACTTTGGTCTTTAATCAATATGAAACACTATTCGTCGATGAACCTGCAATATTCTCGGGGATGCCCTTATGATTGTGAGTTCTGCGATATCGTTATCTTGAACGGGCACACGCCAAGGACAAAAAGTAAAGATCAATTGGTTGCTGAAATGGATGCCCTGTATGAACACGGTTGGCGTGGCAGCCTTTTTATTGTCGACGACAATTTTATCGGAAATAAGAAAAAGTTGAAAGCTGAGATTTTACCTACGCTTATCGAAT
>DUFA01000135.1 GCA_011191975.1 Dehalococcoidia bacterium | reverse complement strand
TATTTTACTGGCTATCATGGCGAGGTATGTATTGCCATAGCTCACAGATTTGAGGTGGGGACTTAAATACTTTCCTATATCGGTGTGTCCCCACCCTACCAAAAAATTTCTCTTACCTGCAGAGCTATAGTCCTCTGTCTATGCAGATATTACCTTCCAGCATTACTATTTTAATCTTATCTACGTCCTGAAGTATCTTGACTTCCGCCAGCGGGTCACCATCTACTACGATAATATCAGCGGCCTTACCAGTCTCTATCGTCCCCGTCTTATCACCAATAAAACAGGCTTCTGCTCCGCGTTTTGTTGCAGCAACTATTGCCTCCATCGGAGTAAAGCCGCAATATTTATTCAATAATTCAATTTCCATCGCACCTTCTTTTGCATCTCCGAAGCTATCAGTGCCAGCCGCCACAACGGCTCCAGCATCGTGCATCATACTGTAAGCTTCAACGGAACGATCCCATTCTTCCTGTATCATCATTGCAACTCCGGGAGGTCTTGCATCTAGCATCACTCTGAGATAGGCGAGGGTCGAAACGAAAATAGTACCGCGCTCCTTTCCTAATGCCACGACTTCCTCATCCGACCTGCTGCCGTGGTCTATCGTCTTTATTCCGGCAAGTACACAATCCTTCGAGCTAAAACAATTCTGAGAATGTACGGTGACGAACTTACCGACCTTGGCAGCAGTTTTTACTATAGCCTCCAGTTCCTCCAGGCTGAATACGACACCGCTTAGAGAAGCGGCACCAGGGTGGAAGAAATTAAAGCTGGCAAAGACCTTGATAAAGTCCGCACCAAGTCGCATAGAGTAGCGAACTGCCTTGATACACTCATCCACACCATCACAAACGAGAGCCTCCGCCTCATTATTCTCCCGTGCATCACGGGATTTCCAAGCACTGGGCGGATTGTCAAGCGGACCATTTGTCCGGGTCAACGCACAACAGGCAGCCACGATACGAGGAAGTCCTGTTAGAACACCCTCCCTGACCGCCTGTTTCAGGAACGGGGCATTTCTTCCGGCGCAGTCTTTAACGGTCGTGATACCCGATGCCAAGATTTGCTTGGCATCATCTGCCGCTTTGAACATTTGCACTTCCCTGGGGCGGTACGGCGACGGTCCAGTACCAGAACTACCTCCTGCCAGGTGCATATGAGCATTTATTATTCCTGGCATCACTGTCTTACCGGAAACATCCAGGACTGTTGCACTCTTTGGAATATTCAAGCCCTTTCCCACTTCCTTGATCGTAGAACCTTCGATAATAACCGTTGCGTTCTCGACGGGATCTGCGCCGGTACCATCGATTAATCTGCCATTGGTTATTGCCGTTGTTTTCTTTTCTTCAGACATCACTTTCTCCTTTCATCGTGTCTGATTTCTCAGCTAATACACTCTGTTATCCCGGTCCTCGCCGTATGCCGTCCGGATCGGGATTAGCTATGTTTCATTTACCTGATTTGGTTAAGGCAGCTCCTTTTATCTGCTTTGTCTGATGCGCCGTATGGAAATATCGCATTCCGAATGAATAACCTGGAACGCTACCTGCTACGACAATATGAATATCATCAGGATTTACCATAGGCACTTTGCCACCTGGTTTCAAAGCTTCCTTAATCTTAGGTACAAAACTTTTATCAGCAGCACGTTCATAATAATACAGACCACCCGGTTTAAGGTTGATACTTTCCTCAATACGCTGCATTTCCCGGTTTGTAATTTCTTCATACGGTACTTTCGTATTCTCGTAGAGATAGTCACGCAGGCTCTGTTTTGTCTCAAATCCGTTACGTTTCAGTACGATTGCCAGCTCGGGACAAATTACCAATACATGTTTTGACATTCCCATGCGGTTTGTAGACAGGTTTCTAACCATGTTATCCAGTGCTGACTGTACACTCCACGGTCCAACCGTTCCACCACCAAAGAGTGTCATACCCGCTACTGTGGACACCGTCACGTAACTGTCATCCGGTTTATAACCCAGACCTTCATCAAACGATTCCCAAGGACTGTCTTCTATGTTTTCGGCAAATGTATAGAAAGTATGGGAGGATGACCGGCCAATCAGTGCCATATCAATCTCACCGGGCCATGTATAACCTAAATTAATGACACACAATTCCACGGCACGTCCGATGCTATTATTAGCCTGATTGCAGTGAGCTAACAGACCCACGCCGCAGTTCATATCTATCTCTTTGCCGATGGGTCCACTTACCATTATCATCATATTGAAAGAACCTTCCGAACTCAGCATGTGAGAAAAAGGAGTTATTGAATAATCGGGTAGTGCATACGTCTCGTCGGTAAGACCTTCTATGGCGGCAATTATCACTGGAAGGTACTCAGGCTTAGCACCTGCCATAACTGCATTAATAGCTATTTTTTCGATGGTAGCAGCACCTTTTCGGAAGGGAACCAGCCCTATTACTTCGTTTGGAGAACGGCTGGTTCCTGTCAGCATCTCCTCGACGGCTTCTTCGGTGGGAGGAATCAGTGGCAGACCGTCGCCCCAGTGATTATCGAGATATAGTTGGTTGAATTTTTCAATGGCGGATTCGTAACTGTCCGCTTTAATCTCGACAAACGCACGCGCCTCCTGCTCTTTTTCTCTTTTCGGGTATTTTTCTTCCTCTGTCAAAGGTTTCGTCAGCGACTCGATGATTTCATCGATATATGCTTCTACAACGGGTCTCACCTCTTCCACCGTACCTCGGTTCGGGAAATATTCTATGGAAGGCATGCATACAATACGCATCGGTGGCATTCCATGTTCTTTCGCTGATATTTTTGCGTTCCACAGAGCGACATCGGCCATAACTAACGCGCCGGGCTTGCCAATCTTTTCCATGGCTATTACCTGCGTGGTCCAGATCCATCCAGCTGCGCCTGAATCCCCGACAGCACTAATGAACGTGTCTACTTCTTCTTTCGCTTTCTCTATTTTCCCCACATCATTCCAGCCAAGACGTATCGTCTTGGCAGTGGGAAACCTCTGATTCAGATGCTCTTCAACGGCAATACAGAAATTGTCTCCGCCTGCCTTACCATCCCAGAAGACTCCGATTGTCTTCCCCTTAAGACTGTCAACTCGAGGGCTTAGCCCTGCAGGCTCCTGAATTTTAAATACTCCCTGAGGATTAAAACACTTTAGTGATATCGTCTCTTTCATCGTTACGTCCTCCATGATGAGCTACGAGAGCTCTTAATATTAGCTACCTGATTTGGTTAACGTGGCTCCTCTTATCAGCTTCGTCTGGTGCGCCTCACGGGAATATGTCAGCCCGAATGAATAACCCGGAACTGTGCCCGAGACGACAACATGAATATCATTAGGATTTATTACAGGAACCTTTCCGCCCGGTTTCAACGATTCTTTAACCGTGGGTAAAAAGCTTTCGGGGAATGCATTCTTGAAGTAATACAGACCACCCGGTACACTCTCGATCCTTTCCAGAATGCCCCTCATTTCATCCTGGGTCAGGTCTTCGTAGGGTACTCTCGTTTTCTCGTAGAGATAATCTCGCAGACTCTGCTTCGTCTCGAATCCATAACGTTTCAGGAAAATGGCAAGCTCCGGATGTATCACCAATATTTGCTGCGGAAGATGAGCTGAAATCTGGCCGATTCTGTATCCGGCAAATATATGACGGTTTCTGGCTACATCTTTAATCATGCTTTCAAGGATCGGCTCTACGTTCCAGGGTGCAACCACTCCGCCGCCATAAAGCGACATCATACCGCCAACCGTGGCAACTGTTACATAACTATCTTCCGGTTTATTACCCATACCTTCATTGAACGATTCCCAAGGGCTCTCTTCCAGGTTTTCGGCAAATGTATAGTAAATATGGGAAGAATTCCGGCCTATCAGTGCCATATCGATCTCACCCGGCCACGTATGACCTATATTAATGACACACAATTGTACGGCCCGCCCGATAGTATTATTGGCTCGCCAGCCATGCGCTAACAGACCTACTCCATGGTTCATGTTTATTTCTTTTCCCATGGGTCCACTTACCATTATCATCAGGTTAAAACCGCCTTCCGAACTCACCATGTGAGAGAAAGGGTCAATTTTATAATGAGATACCGAGCACCGCTGGTCGGCAAGACCTTCTATGGCAGCAATTATCACCGGTAGGTACTCAGGCCTGGCACCCGCCATTACTGCGTTGATAGCTATATTTTTCACGGTAGCGATACCTCTCCGGAAAGGAACGGGTCCTATCACTTCGTCGGGAGAACGGCTGGTCCCTGTCAGCATCTTGTTTATGGCTTCTTCCGTGGGAGGGATCAGAGGCAGACCGTCACCCCAGTGATTATCGAGATAGAGTTGGTTGAACTGCTTAACAGCAGAATTATAGCTCGCCGCTCTAACCTCAACCGATGCAAGGGCTTCTTGCTCCGAACCTCGTTTCGGATTCTTCTCTTCCTCTGTTAGAGGTTTCGTTAATGCCTTGATGATATCATCGATAGCTAATTCTGCAGCAGGTCTCACCTCTTCCACGTTCCTCCGGTTCGGGAAATAGTTAATAGAAGGTATACATACAATACGCAGCGATGGCATCCCATTGTCTTTTGCTGAGATTCTTGCATTCCATTCAGCAACACCCGTTATCACAAAAACGCCGGGTTTACCACGTTTTTCCAGAGCCATCACCTCCTGGGCCCAGATCCATCCCGCTGCTCCTGAATCTGCAATGGCACAGATGAAAGTGTCCACTTCTTCCTTTGCTTTTTCTGCTGATTCCACATCGCTCAAGCCAAGGCGTATCGTTTTTGCGGTCGGAAACCTCTTATTCAGAAGTTCTTCAATGGCAATACAGAAATTGTCTCCACCTGCCTTACCGTCCCAGAAGACCCCAATAGTCTTATCCTCAAGACTATCGACTCGAGGTGCAGGTACGGTGGATTCCTCAACCTCGAAGACTCCCTGAGGATTAAGGCACTTCAAGGATACTGTCTCATTCACGGTTCTTCCCTCCTTCGATTCGTTTATATATCATCCTAGCTGCCTTCTAATTTAAGCTCCTAGTATTTATAATTGCGTAGTTCCTTTTTCCGGTACGGAAGTCAGCATACTTCTCTTCCGGTAATTCTACCTCCACTCATCTACTGATGTTGCTGCCATATAACCGAAATCTCCAGCCTGCCAGGAAACCTCGGTCCCGCCACCGACTACCAGTATCTCGACCTGGGCACCGGGCATGATAGATTTTTGAGGTGAGTCCGCCCCCGGGGGCTGTTTTAACATAGACGCGAATGGTTCGACTCCTGCCTTGGCGGATTCTAAATCATCAGGTCTCATCGCCCAGTAGTTCCAGAGAGTCATATAGGTGTTTTCTTTAAGCCAATCGCTTAACTTCTCCTTATTTTCGAAACCTTCATTCCTGACATCCTCTGCTGTTACCGGGCTTAATAATAGAGTAGGTCTACCCATACCGGGTCCACTGGTTTCAAAGCTTTTTAATAGCTGTTTGATAACCTCGTGAACCGGGTACGGCTTAAAAGCGCCGAAATTAATCAAGCTCCATCCGCTAAAGATACTGACAACACTGTCTTCCGCCTTGTATCCCTTTTGTACATGTAGGGGGTTCCATCCTTTGGGCAGTGCCTCTTCATTCTCCGCAAAACATAAATTGTTGTAGTTGAGGGCATTACCCAAATCACCCAGATATGTTTCGCCGGGGATAGAACCTCCCAAATTTTTAGATATGAGTGTCCACGCCCTTCCGATGACAGAATTGGCATGATTGAAAGGACCCAATGCGGCCAATCCGGAATTCATGTTAATCTCTTTGCGAATTGGCCCATTGGCGACAACCATCCTAGCGAAAGAGGAACAGGAACTAAATAACGAAGTTACACCGGTAGAAGCTATAGCCAGTATTACAGGTAAATGCTCTTTACTGGCTCCTGCCATCACGGCATTTATAGCGACATGCTCCACGGTATATTCCCATGACTCGTATGGAGGTGAGGGCTGCATAGTTACCGGTAATTTATTTTTTCCAGCCACTCCTGTCGCCTGATTACCACCGAGTTGCCTTGACGTGGTTTCCCAGGCCTCGTTTGGAGGAGTAGGCTGCATCATGCCGATTATCTCATCAGGCTCGTGACCCGTTCCCATGAGTATCTCGGCAACTCTTTCTTTTGTAGGAAGAATTATCGGAAGACCATCGGTCCACCCTTCTTCAAGAAAGAGTCGTTCTAGGTTCTCGGGAGTATCAGGTCCCAGTGTTCTCGGCCTTGGTCTTTCTATAGTACCTGTCTTTTTTTCTTCATCAGTTAGTGGTTTGGTGAGAACCTCAACGATCTGTTCGATGATTAGTTTGCCGTTTATTGGATCTTTGCCTTTTATATATTCCCGTTGTACTTCGACTGGTCTGGCTGAGAAAGGATGAGGAATAAAGGTCAATCGTAATCCAGGCATACCCTTCTTGTATGCAAAGCTTCTTGTGAGATCCGGAAACCCGGCTGTGACAACAGGTGCCGTTGGTATACCCATTTTTTCCAGTATTGAAGTAAATATGACAACCGCAGGTGCATTAGTATCCAGCTGCCCGACACCGATTATCGCTCCATCGGCTTTTTCTTTGATCTCATCCCATAACTTCTGGTCATTGACAAAGTAGGAGCCCTCTTTGACTTTAAGTATAAAGGTGGTTTTAGGATATCTTTCGGTGAGTATTCGATGGATTTCTACGAGACCTTGATGCAACGGTCGAAAATTTATACCCGCGATGTATATCGTTTTACCATCCAGGGTATCAAGCCTGGGTGCCATAGGGATCAGCTGTATCGGAGGAGCTATACCTCTCGGATTTAAAACCGATACTTTATTACTTGCCATATTAGTCTTTATTCCTCCCTTAATCTCACGATATGAATACTGTTCTATATTTTCAGAAATCCAGCATCATCCACGGTAATAATCACGGTTTAAAATACCACGATATGGCTTTTAGTGAAAATCACCACAGATTGACCGCTTCTCTTTCTGATTCATGATATTAGTACGGTTCTATTCTCTATGCCGGGAGGGTATAGAATCCCGGTTCGCAGCCTAATCTGCCTTTATTGCACTTAAGCTTGAAGCATACCCTAAGGTGATAAAAAAGCTTATTGTCTGGCAATAAAAGTTTGAATTGTCAAATCGGTACTGGCAGACTTATGAGCACCTTTAGAGTTATCCCTGCGGTCTTCAGCCTGCCCTCATTTATACTTGGCATACTGAGGTAGCTTAATCATCTGAGCTACCTCAGCATACCATCGTTACTGCTGATCAAGCAGTATCTATAATCCCCCCTTATCTAGAAGATATTAGATTAAGAAATAAATACTGGCTAATATCCCATGGATCTCTTTAGACCTTCGTCCGTCCAGAACCGTGCCCACATCCAATATTGCTGGAATATGAAAATAAGCTGTCCGCTGTATCCTTTGAGGTACGGTTGCCAGACATTGTAGTTTATGAGAGGAAACAGGGCTGTTGCCCAGTGTTGTTCCATAACCCGTTTCTGAGCATCCTTTGCTATCCGCATAGCCTCATCCTCGTCAGCGACAGCCCTAAACTCCTGATACAAGGCATCATAAATAGGATCGCTGACTCCCCGGGTAATGGGGCGGCCTGGATCCGGAGTTCTAAAAGTTCCCAAAGGGAAATCCACTGGTGCGAACACACCCCACCAGTTCCGGAAAACCATCTGGTCCTGCTGTCCGGAAGTTACAAAATTCGAGAAGGTACCCACCTCCATCAACCGCAACTCCAGATCAACATTAATGTCTTCGTAGTAGGCTTTAATTATTTGCAGGAGATCCTCGCCTTCACCTCCAGTAGCTGCAACGACATGAGTCGAAAAGCCACTGGGATAGCCGGCTTCAGCTAGAAGTTCTTTCGCCTTCTCTGGATTATAAGTATATTCGTCCTTGAGCTCTTGAGGCCAATCGGCATAGTCGTAGGCGTATCCCTTAGTGTATGGTGAAAGCAAGCTGCATGGATTCCCGTCTACCACACCGCCATAATAGGTCTCGGCTAATGTCTTACGGTCTATAGCCAGATTTAACGCTTTTCTTACCAATATATTATCGAAGGGTGGATTATCAACTCTTAGCTCAAATGAATAAGCATTCACCGGCATCTCTGACTTCAGAAGGTCAGGTTTTGTCCTTTCAAGTTCATTAGTCTGCTCCCAGGATACTCCTGTTAAAATATCCACCTTTCCAGTTCGCATTGCCGCCATCCGTGTTGAAGCATCTACTATTTCCATTACTTTAAGCTTACTTATATAGGGAAGCTGGTTCTCCGGGTAACGCTCATCGTAACCCCAGTAGTTAGGATTCGGTTCAAGAGTCATCACGCTGCCGGGAATATAGTCCGCCAGTATGAATGGGCCGGAACCGACGGCATACCTCCAATCTGAAATTACCCCCCCGACTTGCTCTACCGTCTCGCGATTCTCTATTTCGTTATGTACACCCGGGGTCGCGAGAGCCAGCCAGTTATTTAAAAGACTTGGAAATACGTACTTTACTTCTAATGTATAGTCATCCAGAGCTGATACTTTTTTAATAGCGCTGAGGAAGAAAGATATAGAGAAGTTTGGTTGTGTAAAACCACTACCTGTCCCCAGTGCCCGGTCATAGTGATACACTATGTCATGAGCCGTAAGCTTTCGACCATTTGCCGGCGGTTTGTTCTGGTAGTAAACGTCCTGACGTATATTAAGAATGAGAGTTTGCGCATCAAGCCACTCCCAGGTTTCTACCAGCATGCCCCTGACGTATTTTACAGGTACGACAAACGTCTTGAAAGCATATTGTGTCTCCGGGTTTATCGTCCAGTCCCAGATAAACAGCATATCGAAAAATCCCGACACGCCCGAAGCCGAAGTACCAGCCGGATCAAAACTGCTAGGAATCATGCCCGTAATAGTTAAAGTCCCACCATACTCGGGAATCCCGAGCTTATCCCACCAGTTTCCCGTCCCGGCAGGTGCCGTCACTTCCTTTTCTTCCTCCAGTATTGATGTTGTTTTCTCATCTTCCGCACCTACCGTTACCGTCTGACCGGTGTCCTCTTCAATTATAGTCCCCCCGGTATCTGTATCTTTACCACAAGACACCATTACCAAAGACGATACCAGTATTAAACTAATTAGTACCCAAATTGTCCTCTTGAGCATCTCGTTTTTCCTCCTCTCCAAGTCTGGTAAAATCAATAATACAACGCTTTCGACTGTTTGTTTTTACTACAAAACTTATCACCTCCTATCAAGCTACCACTACTATTAACTCCTATCACCCTATAGATTCGGTCACAGAGGCTAACAAACGATCTGTAATTCAGCTATTAGTATTAAATTAAGAGTCGTGACATCCTACTTTCGTTTGACAGGCTCAACCATCGCATTTCAAGCTACCTTAAGTCGCCTCCCGTTAATGAGCCTGAACTAAATACATAAATCCAAAACTCACCCGATATACCTATGCGATATCGTATACGTGTATTGATGTCGCGATTATATACTTCATTCAAATGCATGTCAAGACTGAGTTATCCATTGTCAACCAATGCTATTCTAATAAACTGGAAATGATGGGGTTTGTACAATCAACCTACGTCCAGTGTGCCATCGGAAAAAGTTGGGCAATTAAGTACCAGAAATGAGGGATATGCTAGGATCATAATATATGGTTCACTAGACCTGATATCCATATGGCGTAAATAAAACATTTGAACCAATGTATTTTTCTTTCAAATAATCAGAAGGCATCAATAATACCCTTCATGAGGTGATATAATAATATTCCAAAATTTCTATTTTAGAACAGGAGTATCTTAACCGTCTGTTGCCTACTTTCCAATGAGAGGTGTATATAGTTGATAAAGGATAATTTTTTCGCAAATGCGACGGAAAGTACATATTATTTCATCATTTCACGAAATCTTTATGAGGAGATAAAACTATGATTGCTGCTGTGTCATTGTACAGGATGAAACCCGGTCATTATGACGAAATGATCGCAATAGCTATAAATGGGCCTGATATAATCAATAATGTAAAAGGGTGTATAAGCGCGATATATTACGTTGATAGAGAAAAGGAAGAATACGGCTCGACAACGATATGGGAAAGTATAGAAGACTATGAAGCTTTTCGGAATTCATTACCTGCCGAAAAAATGCAACAACTTACGGAGTGGAGCAGAGAACCATACGTTCTAAGCATATACTATAACGTATATGCTTCTTGAACTGGCAAAAAGATCCTTAGTAAAACTACCAGATATGGATAAATGCGATGATACTCAAAAAAAATCAAATAACCACGGTCAAGATAGTAGAATTCTGATCCCCGGGGTAACTAATATCTAGACTAATAACGTGCATATTCTCTGAGTGAGTCAAGCATAGCAATTATATCTGCCTTGTTGCCTTTTTTAGGCAATCCGATATTTAAAATAAATCCGCCGCTCTTACCACAAACATCTATTAACTCTTTATAGTATGCTTCAGCTTCCTGCAGTGACCCAAGTTCAAGAGACTTGGGTCCTCGACCGAGTATACAAAGATGCCCACCGAGAATTTCCTTTGCTTTCATTACATCCATATGCTCGACAGAAGCAATAATCTTACCCTTTGGTAACTCTAATAGACATTCAAGTCTTTCGCTGAATTCTGCTTCAAAGAATGGTATGGGAACATAACCTAGTTCGATGTAACCAATCAGTACCTTCTTCAATCCCGGCCAGTAAAACTTTTTAAACTGCTCATCGGACATAAAAGATTTATCACCTCTCCATAGAGGCATCCCGAGTCTTTTTTGACTTCCCGTTTTTTTGGGGTCAGCAGGGGATGCCTGCGATATCCATAATTCATAAATCTTATCACAGCCCTGGAGAAGTTTGTCCGGACATCGGTACATATCCAGCATTGCACCCTGCATACCTCTTAAAAAGCTAGAAATAGTATCATACGGAGCGCCACCAGCAATACCGGAGTGAGTAAATGATGGAAAACCAAGCAAAGCCAGTTCTTCCCAAACATTTCCTCTCATTTTTCTGAACTCATTCATTTGCTGACCTGCTTTATACAAATTGCCGGCAAGCTGTACGAATTCTGGTCTAGTAAACAAACTAGCTATTCCTTCGAAGCCAAAAAACATAGCACCCATCGGTGGAAGTTTTGAAAGTGGTTCAAGAACCCCGTATACACGTGGCAAATAGCGGCGTATCATAAAATCGGACGGATCGTTGATGAAAAGGTCGTATTCGTCAGCCTTCATGTATTCTCTTTCAATAAACTGGTATTCATAATCAGGAGGCAGTGGACCACCAGGCCAGAGTCTGTTCTTAATGTCAAGAGTTTCAAGTGCAGGACCTGGATTCGGCGCTCCAGCATTGCAGGCATCTGGTTCGAAATCGAGAACAAGTTGCTTTGAAATCTGCACCCAGGTGGCAGGGTCATAATATTCAGCAGAGCGTTTTATACCCGTGTGAATGGTGGGATTTACATTAATAGTAAATGGCACTCTATCCGGCTCTTTTAAATCGATCGCATCCCTTACCCTTTTCTCTCTTTCTTCGTAAAGCTGTTCAGGGGTTTTGCCATGTTTTCGTTCGATTTCGTCTCTAAGTCTTTTTATTTCCTTGCTATACTGTTCGTTAGTTCTTTGCCTCATTGAATATCTCGCTTTCAATATTCTAGAGATCAGGTTTTGGCGCTTTAAGAGATTGCATCCATGCGTATTGATAAACCAGGGGTATCAAGCTATTTAAGATGTTTACCCATATTTTGAATATTATACATGTTCGTTGTTATTTCTTTTCACCATTATTCATTATTGGCATTAGACATCTTCCGTTTAAGTTTGTCTGATATCCGGTAGCTTCCCAAGCCACCTCTCAGCCTGGGATCCGTTAGATCTCTTAGTGCGTCACCGAACATATTGATGCCATAAATTGTTATAGCAAGGGCAAGACCAGGATATAAAGCCAATTGCGGTGCTCTCTCCATGAACTGGCGTCCTTCCGCGCTCAGCATACTCCCCCAACTGGGAACCCCAGGGGGAACTCCGAAACCAAGGAAACTCAGACTGGCCTCGATCATAATCGCCTGACCCACAGTGAGGGTAAAATTGATAATTATTGGCGCTAAAATATTTGGCAAGATATGGTGCACTATCAATCTCCAGTTGGAACATCCGATAACGTGAGCTGCTTCCACATAAGTATTTTCTTTAATTCCAATAACAGCACTTCTTACCACCCTAGAACCAACGATGCCCATTGTCATCGAAATAACCAATATTATCTGTAGCATACCTTTACCAACAATAGACATCAAAGTAATGGTAACCAGTAACGTCGGGATACACATCCATCCATCGACAAACCTCTGTACTATCATATCTAATTTACCACCGAGTAATCCTGAAACAGTGCCGATAGCAACAGAGATAAGCGTGGACAAACAAGCGCAGGACAATCCGATAATCACAGAAATTTGAGCTCCGTAGATAATATTGCTCAACAGATCCCGCCCCAGGTGATCTGTACCGAGTAAGAACTGCGATGATGGTGGGAGCAGCCTGTTTATCAGGTCAACTTCGTTCATGTCGTAAGGGGCTAAAACATCAGCGAAGATGCCGCTTAAAAGTAGTATTAAAACTATGGCTCCACCTAAAATACCCATTGGCTTCTCTTTTAATAACCGCCTAAGGATATCAATCATAAAGTGATACCTTTTTGGTTGAACATCTATTCCAATGGGTTTATTTGTAATTACGTTAGCCATTTCTCTTATTCTTTATTCTCTAAGTATATCGAATTCTGGGATCTAAAAAGCCGTAAGTCAGGTCGACTCCTAGATTGATAATCAGAACAAACCCGGCTACAAATAGATTCAGTCCAGAAACCGTTGGGTAGTCTCTTTGATTGATAGCTGTCAGCATCAAACGACCGATTCCAGGCAACGAAAATATCTGCTCTATAATTACCGCACCTCCAATCATAAGGGGCAATTGAAGACCGATTATGGTGATTACCGGAATTAGCGCATTCTTCAAGGCGTGCCTTATTATGACTAATCTCTCGCTGAGTCCCTTTGCCCAGGCTGTCCTGATGTAATCTTGCCTTAAAACCTCGAGCATCATCGTGCGCGTCATTCTCATACTAGCTCCTGACAGGAACAAACCCATAATTATTGCCGGTATTACTAGCATTCCTAGGTTTTC
Source organism: Dehalococcoidia bacterium (assembly GCA_011191975.1). GTDB lineage: Bacteria > Chloroflexota > Dehalococcoidia > Dehalococcoidales > UBA2162 > MGML01. The sequence goes on along the minus strand of DUFA01000135.1, from coordinate 26,624 downwards.
TAGCGGATCATCTGTAAAGGGGATGAATTTCATAGGTGGGGACCAACCCCACCATAGTGACGGATACAGCATTACTATCGTTCCCACCCAAAAAGCCGGAAGTGAAATACCGAGGATGGCAATAGTACGCCCTAGATAGTCACCTAATGTATCCTGCCGAATCGCTGAAAATACACCTATTGGCAAACTAACTAGAGCCCCGATCAGTATAGCCAGTAAGCCAAGTTCAAGTGTTACCGGTAGTCTATTCAATATCTCCTCAGCAACGGGCTTATCGCTACGAATCGAAGTACCAAGGTTACCCTGAATAACGCCACTGAAGCCCTCCTCAGGGTAAGGAAGAAATCCCATCCAGCGCCCGTATTGAATATGGACAGGCACGTCCAATCCTAACTCACGTTCAACCGCAGCACGGTCAACTACACCGGTCCCACTCATTTGTGCCATTTCAGCCTCTATTACGTCGATGACACTACCCGGGACGAAACGTACGAGGAGAAAGACAATAATGGTTATCATGATGAGAGTGGGTATTATTAACAGTGATCTTCTTATGGAATAGGTTATCAACTGGTAACTCCTGTGCAAACGGTAAATTCAGTTAATTAAAAATCGAGTTGCGTCACTCTCACCCGGTCCGTACGTCTGTGAGAATACCTTAAAACCTAAGAACTTACTTCCGCAATATCATCTTCTTATACTGAAAAAATTCTTCACCTTGGAAAATCCGGTTCCAAAACTTGCAGGTTTAATTACTTTTCAAAGTGTCATAACCCTTCTCTGTAAAGCAAACACTAATTGTTAATGGCTTGACTCGAAGCCCTACTGACTTGTATCCTGGTTCCCTCTGGGAAGATTCACCCTTTTTATTCTATAGCTAGTTTTGTAGTTCTTTTTGTTAAGTATATCTATGAATATATTTCTTGCGTTTATTGACTACCTGTTTCCGCAATTACTATAATAGGTCATCGTATACGATAATACAAAAGATATCGTACGTGATACGGGATTATATGATTTCCATTTTTTGATTGTCAAGCCAAGCGTAGTTCGTTTATAACACAGTGTGCATTTAGTCGGGTCATTAATTTGGTATGGGATTATCCTTGTAATTCTTTTAACTAGTAAAAGTGGAGTTATATGTTAATTTAGAAACCATGAAAAGGAGTAGGACATGAAAAAGTGTAGATAAAACACACTCACTCTTTCAGTAAAGAAATTGCTCTGAAAGAGGGGCTATAATGGTATATTTAACTAGATTTATTGGAGATAGAGAGATGCAAGTTCTTGAACACATTAAGATATTGGATCTAACAACATTCCCAACTGGATCGCTTGCTGTGATGTTCTTGGTAGACATGGGAGCCGATGCAATAAAAATTGAACAACCTCAGCACCGTGTTAAGATTGAAGAAGCTGAGACAGATAGAAAAGCAATCTCTGAAGTAGAAGAAGAAAAGCAGAGAGAGATAGCCGCTGCTTACCAATTTGATGAGCGTGGGAAGAGAAGCATATGCTTAAACTTAAAGACACAGAAAGGCAAGAATATCTTTTACCAATTAGCAAAAACGGCGGACGTTGTTATTGACGAATTTAGACCAGGGGTAACAGAACGTCTTGGGGTAGACTATAATACGCTGAAAATGATAAATCCAAGAATAATCTGTTGTTCTGTTACAGGTTACGGGCATGATGGACCCTATCGACTCTATCCTGGGCATGATACTAATTTCATATCAATAGCTGGTATTTTGGGAATTACCGGCACTCCGGATGGTAGCCATGCTATACCGGGTATTCCGATAGGTGACCTTGCCGGTGGGGGTATGCAAGCAGCAATCGGAATACTAATGGCGCTTATCGCAAGAGAAAAGACCGGTAAGGGGCAGTTTGTTGACACCTCAATGGTTGATGCTCTTGTTCTATTCATGATGATACGTCATGGACCTCAATTCTTTACAAACGGAAGGGAACCACAGTTAGGGGAAAGACCAGCACTTGTATTTGAAACTCAAGACGGAAAGTATGTCAATATTGCTCCCGGAGAACCTTGGTTCTGGGAACGGCTATGCAAAGCTCTGAGCTTAGAGGAATTTATACCATACCAAAGGGCAGTAGGAGTGTATGCCCCAGACACACAAGAGATGCTTGAAAAACGGCAAGAGATCCTTATTTCTTTTCAAGAAGTTTTTCGTACAAAAACAAGAGATGAATGGTTGCGAATACTTTGGGAAGCGGATACCTGTGTCGGCCCCGTCTATAAGTTTGATGAAATTATATCCGACCCTCACTTGATTCACCGAAGGATGATAACCGAAATTGATCATCCAACCCTTGGAAAAATAAAGCAACCTGGAATTACCATTAACCTGTCAGAGACTCCGGGACGAATTAAAGGACCTTCTCCCTTATCTGGTCAACATACTGAAGAAATTCTGAAAAGCCTGGATTACGATGAAAAAGATATCGCAGAAATGCGAGAAGAGGGAGTAATAAACTAACATTTGATCATTCCGCTTGTTTTCGAATCCTGGGCTTTTTTAAGAGTAATAATAGCGTAAGGTGTGATTATTTGGTAATATCGGTTTCAACAATACAAAAAGCTTGTCGTAATGAACCTGCGATAAGTCTATTAAGGGGGGGTAGATACCATGTTACTCAAAGGAGTAAGAGTTTTAGAACTCTCACAATTCTTGGCTGGGCCCTATGCAGGAATGATACTGGGTGATTTAGGAGCGGAAGTAATTAAAATTGAGCCGCCAGGGCTGAGACAAATAGCAGATGGTGGTTTAAATTCAGACGATTTCGTCGTTCTAGCCACTTGCCGAAACAAAAAGAGTATTGTCTTGAACTTCAAAGAACCAGAGGGCAAAGAGATTTTTTATGATCTCGTAAAAAAAGCAGATGTTGTCCTTGATAACTACCGGCCCGGCGTTCTAGAGAGATTAGGCTTTGATTATGAAAATCTGAAGAGTATAAATAAACAAATAATATCCTGTTCGATTACCGGCTTTGGTTCAACTGGTCCTTATAAAGATCGACCGGCCTTTGACCTAATACTTCAAGCAATGTCGGGGGGAATGAGTATTACTGGTAATCCTCCTCCAGCCAGGTCAGGGCTTTCAATAAGTGATTGCGTTGGTGGAATGTGGGCCGCTCAGGGTGTTGTAGCAGCCCTTTATTCACGTGAAAAAACTGGTGCAGGTAATAAGGTAGAAGTGGCTCTATTGGATGGCCAAGTAGCCCTCTTATATGCCCGTGTTCCTGCGTTTTTTCATATGGGGAACGTGACTGGAGGACCAGATATACCCAGACCTACTTATAGGGCTTACAAGACAAAAGATGGGCATCTTGTTATTGCTGCTATAGGTGGAGAAAGGTTCTGGCCTGGCCTGTGTAGAGCTCTTGGTCGTGAAGAGTTAGCTACAGACCCAAGATTTGAATCCGTTTCCAAGAGAGGTGAAAATGGAGATGAACTGAACTCAATTATCGAGGAAATCATGCTCGGTAAGAGAACAGAAGAGTGGATAGAACGTCTTGTTAATGAGGGAGTTCCTGCCGGGCCAGTAAATACTATAGACAAAGTTCTTTCTGATCCACAGGTACTCCACCAACAAATGGTAATCCCTGTTGATTGGGTTCAGGGTGACACAATATGGTTAGCAGGAAATCCTATCAAAGTATCAGGAATGGAGCAGATATTCGAATCGCCACCAAATATCGGTCAACACACCGAAGAAGTAATGTACCAACTTTTAGGTTATTCTGATACGAAGATTGCTGAGTTACAAACAAGGCAGATTATCTAACTATGTTCATAATTAACGTTTATAATAAATAAGAAATCTACAAGCTGAATCTAAATATTGAAATTTGCTAACGCACCAGGTAATACTTCGGAACTAAAAACTACTGACTACAAGGGTTAGACCAAGAACCATAGCTTGGAAAAATGGAAATGGTTAATATTGCAGGCTTGCAGCATTAGCCAATAGTAAACTCTGCTAAGATAACCGTGCAATACTTAACCTAAGCAACCTTTTACTTTATTTAACCAAAGTCCTGAATGCACATATTCTTCATTATCTCGTCAGCTTCTTTAACGATACTATTTACTACTTCAGAAGCGCTTTTAATCTCTTTTATCATACCAGCACAAGCACCGACCGGGAAAACAGTAGTCGACCAGTCTCCTTCCAGCCAGGGACGTGTTTCGTGCCGATGTAACATAACCATTTCTTCTTCAGTAGCCGTACCATTTAACTCCATCTGGACAAAATGTTCTACGGGAGGTGTTTTCAAGGCTCGGCACAAACCGACCATACTAGTAAATGTCACTGAACTGGTATCGATGGCATCTAAAATAGCCTGTTTATACGTCGAGTGTGCCGGACACTCCTTAGTAGCAATGAATCTGGTACCTAGATAAATTCCTTCAGCACCCAAGGCGATGGCAGCAACCATACCTCTCCCATCCACAATTCCTCCTCCGGCAATAACGGGAATTCTTATGGCGTCCACAACTTGAGGGATCAATACGAAAGTAGTAATTCTATCTAATCCTATATGTCCACCGCCTTCTAAACCTGCTGCGATGAATGCTTCCATTCCTGCCTGCTCCGCTCTCTTAGCGACTTCGACATTGTTTGAAGGAAGCGCTCGGAAGATTTGCTTTATTCCAGCGTCTTTCAATTGCTTCGCATATTTTTCCGGATAATCACCGCATATAGCAGCAACGGCAATACCCTCTTCTAAGATTACCTTGACACATTGGTCACTGAATTGAAAACGATCGCCCTCATAGGACAGAATATTGACCCCAAAGGGCTTGTCAGTTAGTGATTTTGCTTTTTTGATTTCACTACGCAGGCGCTCTCCGGTTTCTGTTACATCTGTAGTAACGCTTTGTGCACCGCTATTCGGACCTATAATACCCAACCCGCCAGCATTTGATACTGATGCTGCTAAACCAGCATCAGTTATCCACGACATGGGCGCTTGCAGTACAGGATATTTAATCGACAATAACTCACATATCCTATTGTTTTTCACATTATCCTCCATTTTAAAAGTAATAATCGATAGTGAAAAAGATTCTTCTCTCTACCTCGTACTACGCATGAAATAATCCATCGAGGAAGAAAATCTATTAGTATTCAATATCTTACGTTGAAACAAGAGATCTATAAGAATCAAGCGACAACAATTATAAATCGTAAATAATATTTGGTATTTCAAGGGACTGTCTTATAGCATTGTCCCTTAACCTGAATAGATACTCCTCGAATTGGTCTTTCTCATCTTCAGAAAAAACAGACATTACGCGATGAAGGGAATCCCTATTCTTAGATTGTTGACGTGCAATTTCTCCCTTTTCCGTTAATTCTATTATCAAGGCACCTTTATTGTCGGGATCTTTAATCCTTGTTATTAGTCCTTTCTTTTCCATCCTTTTTAGTAAAGCAGTTACTGTATGATGCTGTCGTATCATCCCCTTGGCTATCTTGGCAGGCGTTACCTTTCCTTCTGTTCTTCCTATTGCTTTGATTACATACAGTGTCCCGGCTTCTACAGTTGAGATACCAAAATTTTGAAGCTCATTCTCTCGAACTCTCATAACATGGTCTCTGGATTGATACAACAACACCCATAATTTGTAATCTTTATCTGGATTTGTAAATGAACTCATTGAACCTACTCCTATTGTGCCTGTTCTTCAGGCCACCAAAATTATATGTAACCTCTTCCTCGATATCACTTAACGCCGATTTTAGATATCGAAGAAGAAAAATTGCTAATAATATCATAACTCATGGTTCGCGTTATTAGAATTACTGGCAGTACTAAACTGATGTTTATTAACACTGTTATTTTTTTACTTGACAAACCGATAGTTGAATCTTATAATCGCATATCATGTACGATATCTTTTATGTCATCGTATGCGATAGCGTAATTAATAAACTAGAGTAAGTATAGTACTTTCGAAAAATGTCGTCAACAAGTTTAGGAACAGAAAAATCCACCCTTGAGTAAGCCGTAGAATCACTGTGTGAGGGGTTTCAGAAACGACTAGTGTATTTACCAGGTTCATCAAATAAAAAGGGGGCAAAAGACGATGAGGAAGAAATTGCTGTTGGCAACGATAAGCTGTTTGATGGTGTTATCTCTAGTTATGGCGTCCTGCGGTTCAAAGGAAGGAGAAGAAGGGGCAGAGCTAGATTCGAAAGAAACGGTGAAAATAAAGCTGGAAAAGGAAGACGGGACAGTAGTTGAGAAATCAGTTGAAAAGCCCAAATATGGAGGAGTAATTACCTGGGCATTGTCATCAGATATACAGGGCTTTGATGATGCCTTCCGTATGAATGTTTCATGCACTGCCAACTCTTTAACACTCGAGGAACCGCTTACAGGTGACTATACAAAAGGCCCGTCAGGCACCGGTGAGTTTCCTTTCCTTCGTGGCTCAGAACCACGTTTTTATCCCACTCCGCTTCTGGCTGAAAGCTGGGAATGGCCAGATGAAACAACCATGATCTTTAATATGCGTAAAGGAGTTTACTTTGCAGTCAACCCAGACAATGAGGCGAGTCAACTGGTGGGTGGCAGGGAGGTGAATGCCGAGGATGTGGTATTTTCACTCCTGCGCATGTGGAATAATCCAACGAGTCCGCAAGCTATGTTTTGTCCTTACGACCAGTCTGTAGAGTCGGTGACAGCACCAGACAAATGGACGGTTAAGGTTGAGACTAAGCCAGGATGGTTTTCAAGAGTATGGGTGAGAGCTGGCGACTGTATCTTTGTAATCCCGCATGAAGTGATCGATAAATATGGTGATATGCAGGATTGGAAAAATAACGTAGGCACAGGGCCATATATGCTTACAGATTATGTGCAGGGTTCGGCTGCAACTTTTATCAGGAATCCTGACTACTGGCGGAAACACCCTCTTTTTCCGGAAGATACCATGCCTTATCCTGATGGCGCTAAAATGTTGATTATGCCGGATGCATCTTCTCGACAAGCAGCACTTCGAACAGGCGCGATTGATGGCGTGGGTAAAGAACAGTTTACATTAGATATAGCGGAGTCTCTAAAAACTAACGCGCCTCAACTGAAATGGCGAGAGTATCTATCCGAAACAACAGCGTGCATATACCTGAGGGTCGACCAGGGGATCTTTATTGATCTTAAGATCCGGCGAGCCCTAGCGATGGCAATTGATAGAGAGACAATAAAGAATGAATACTATCAGGGTAAAGCTGATACTTTTGCCTTTCCGATACTGCCTGAGCTTAAACAGTGGTTCATTCCATTTGAGGATTATCCCAAGTCAGCTCAGGAATTATATGAGTATCATCCCGATAAAGCAAGAGAACTGCTAGCTGAAGCTGGGTATCCCGAGGGTTTTAAGACTGAAATAATATGCACTATGCCCGATGCGGATTTCTTATCTATTATTGTAGCCGACTGGGAGAAAATCGGCGTTGAAGCGGAAATTCAAGTGCTGGATTTTGGTATCTATATGTCTATGATGATTGGTAAGGAGAGGACATATTCAGGAGCTGCATATAGTAATACAATGACCGAAGCACCATACGAATTCTACGTCTGGAGGACCGGAATGCCTGTGAATGCCGGCAATATTCATGACGCACGTATCGATAAGGCATTTGAGGAGGTCACCGCTGCCTGGTTCGACAAGGACGAAGAAGCCAGATTGATCAAGGAGATCTATCCATACATTGTTGACCAGGCTTATATAATACCGATTGCAGCGCCGTATGTCAGTATGGCCTGGCAACCGTGGTTAAAGGGATATAACGGTGAACGATCAATAGGTTTGTGGAACGGAGCAGATTACTACTTATATAGTTGGATTGACCAGGACATGAAAAAATCCATGGGATATTAAGTTCGATGTTAAACAGGCAAATTAATAGGGCAATAAAAATTTCTAAGGATACGGTGCAATAAATATCTTGGAGTTGTGAAAAGAAAGCAGTATAGGATGGAAATCAAACAAAAGTGATATAATTATTAACGACATAGGAGAGTATCCAGACTCAAGATATGTTAAGTTTGTAATAATAGCCGGTTTCAAAGGAGGCGGAAAATGGCGATTGTATTAGGCGATAGAAAGGTTCAGGATGTCGGTACCTGGCAAGAATTTTTCGTTCCGACGTATTCTGAGCGTATCAAGGTAGCAAAGGAACGTGCTCTACAAACACCGGAAATCTGTCTGGAGCGTGCCCGTGCTGAGATGAAGACCATGGAGCAATACAAAGACGAACCCAGAATCATTCAGCGAGCGCGCTTTCTCGAAACTTATCTCAGAGAAAAGACCATTTTCATACTGGACGAAGAACTGATCGTGGGAAATGTGAATAGCAAGGTTCGTGCAATTACCGTTTCCGGTACTGCCAGCCATCCTACTGGTACCCATATTTGGGATGTCCAGCAGTCATTCACAGGTCAGCATAGAGTGGAGTGTGAACTCCCCGCGCTTGATCCGACAGTGGAAATTGAACCCGATGAGGCGATCAAGAACTTTAAGTTTCGTTTCGGGTGCATAATACACCCGGCAGAAGAGAAAGAAATTAAGGAAATCCTTTTCCCCTACTTCAAGGGAAAAACACTGCTCGATTATAATCTAAAAAAGTTAAATCCAGAACTCTTGGAAAAATCTTTTGCCACGACTTCTTCGTGCTCACATATTCCTAATCACGCCGGAGTATCGATGTGGAGAGACGCCGGACATCAAATGCCCAACAATGAAAAGGTTCTTCATAAAGGCCTTAAAGGTATAAAGAAAGAGGTAGAATGGTACCTAGCCCAACTTGACGAAGAATATACTCATTTCGGGGTACAGGAAAGGCGGGACTTCTATAATGCAGTCCTTATTTCGCTGGATGCTGCTATGGCATATTCCAAGCGGTATGCAGACCTGGCACGAGAGATGGCCTCAAAAGAAACTGATCCTGTACGCAAAAGCGAGCTCGAGCGTATCGCAGAAGTTTGTGAATGGGTGCCAGCAAATCCCGCCCGCGACTGGTGGGAAGCAGTGCAGTCCAATTGGATAATACATGTCATTGATAATTGTGAACTCGCCGGTGAGGTAAATTCTTTTGGCCGCTTCGACCAGTATATGTATCCTTTCTATAAAAAATCGATTCTTGACGACAAGACAATGTCCCATGATGAGGCTTTGGAACTCCTGATGTGTTTCTATACAAAGCTTGATGGCGCCAGAGAGGCAACCCAATCTCTGACCATCGGAGGGCAAACCCGTGATGGAAAAGATGCCTGTAACGAAGTTACAATGCTCTGTCTTGAAGCTGACGAACAACTGAGTATAGTACAACCGGAAACTGCAATGAGGATATGGGAAGGCACACCTGATAAGTACCTTAGGAAAGCTGCTGAGGTTATTCGTCTAGGTCGAGGTAAGCCGAAGTTCTGCGGGGACAATAAAGCAATTCAGATGGTATCTAAAGGCTATAATGATTTGACCATTGAGGACTGGCGAGAATATGTACTGGTAGGGTGTTCGGCAACCGATCTTCCCCACATTACCATGGCGCATAACTGGGAGGGAGATAATGTCGTGCCCAAGTTCGTGGAGTTGGTACTTAACAACGGTAAATGTGCTATTTGCGACCGACAGATAGGTCCTGCGACCGGCGATCCCCGGAATTTTGAATCAATGGAAGCTGTCAGGCAGGCATTTCGGGAACAGGCATTCTACTGGGTTAAGTATTATGTTGAAGGCGTAAAGTATTTGAAGGAATCTCAGTCTATGTGGTTCCCAGCTCCATTCAGCTCTGCTCTCGCGGAAGGTCCACTGCAGAGAGGTCGCGATATCACTAACGGTGGTGCCTGGTACACAACATATGGCATTTTACTTTCAGGTCTTGCAGATACTGCCGACTCTTTAGGAGCGATTGACAAGCTGATCTATCGTGACAAGAAAGTTACCTGGGACCAAATGCTTGAGGCTATAAAGGACAACTGGGAGGGCCATGAGAGCTTAAGACAGATGTGCATTAATAACGTGCCTAAGTATGGCAATGACGATGACTTTGCTGACACATGGGCTTCCTGGGTAATGGATACCTGGGAGGATGCGGTTGATTGGGTGAATACTCAGACAGACTTGCTTCCATCCTATGGGGGCAAATGGCTTGGTAAAACAGTGGTTGCGGGAGGTAATGTAGTCGCAGGGCAAATAGTTGGGGCATTACCCAACGGGCACATTCACCCAGAACCTCTTGCTGATACGCTGTCTCCTTCGCAGGGTGTGGACAGGAATGGTCCTACCGCGGTTATAAAGTCTGTAAGTAAACTCCCGACACACCGCCTCGCTCTGGGTGGCCCGATGAATATGAGATTAAGTCCCCAGTTACTTGCGACCGATCGTGATATTGACAATTTCATGTCGTTCCTCAGAACCATCGAGGAACTCGGAGTTTATCATTTTCAATTTAATGTAGTCTCTTCTGATATTCTCCGTAAGGCTATGAAAGAACCGGAGAATTACAGGGACCTGATGGTTCGAGTAGCAAGTACCGTTGCTTACTTTGTCAATCTTCATGAAGCGGCTCAGTTGGATCTCATAAAACGTACAGAGCATCAAGGTTGGTAGACTCCTCCTATCATTAACTAATTATAACTTGTGGAACAAGACTTTATGCTATCAGAAAGTGCTACTGGCGAACGGTTCGTTCTGTCTGTAAGCAGGATGACCATTCATAATGGTCCTGGATTACGAACAGTGATTTATCTTAAAGGGTGTCCATTACGATGCCTGTGGTGCTCGACGCCGGAGTCTCAAAAGGCCAATCCTGAGGTTGCTGTTTATCCAAATAAATGCATCTGTTGTGAAGAGTGTATTTCGGTTTGTCCATTGGAAGCGATTGCCGTAACAGATGAGACGGTAAACATCGACCGATCCTTATGTAACAATTGTGGCAGATGTGTTGAAGTATGCCACTCAGAAGCTCTACAACTTTTAGGACAATCTTGGACCATTAAAGAATTGGTTGATGAAGTAACAAAAGACTCCGCCTTTTATAAGCGTTCGGGTGGGGGCGTTGTCATCTCGGGAGGAGAGCCATTATTGAATCCGGACTTCATAGTAAAATTACTCCGGGGATTAAAAGAAGAGAGAATTGATATCGGTATTGATACTTGCGGTTATGTTCCCTGGGAAAATATTGAAAGAACACTGCCTTATATTGATTTCTTCCTTTGGGATATTAAGCATATGGATACAGAAAGGCACAGGGAATTGACAGGTGTTTCTAACGAATTGATACTCTCTAATGCCCGTTCTGTCTCTAAAAAAAACATCCCCCTTTATATCAGGATACCTGTAATCCCAGGTTACAATGATTCAGAAGAAAATATAAGGGCAATCTGCGAGTTTTCTCAGGATTTATCTTCAATAGTCGAGATACACCTTATACCTTTGCACCATCTGGGGAAGGGAAGATACGATAGCCTGGGTCGCTCATATTCCATAGACGACGTTCCCCTTATTACGGATAATGTTCTCGAGAATTTAAAAACGCTGGTGGAATCGTATGGATTTAAATGCGTTATTCAAGCTTAAGATTGTATTCATAAATTGTCTGTTCCTGACCTTAACCTTACGGATAATGTACGTCTATAAACAAATGGCGGCTCATTAGCGATATGCCATACCGATATCGTTATTAATGATGGTAGAGATTTTTCAGGGGTAATGAAGGATCCGCATTCTCTAATCATGGGTAGAGATCGATTAGGAACAAATTTAAACCTAACGTATGATTAAAAGAATATAAAGAAAGGAAGTAGAAATGGCCGGTGGATATATGGGGAGAATTTTACTTGTTAATCTTACCACTAGAGAAATCAGGGAGGAAACGCCTGAAGAAAGTCTCTATAAAGACTTTGTAGGCGGATACGGTATCGGATCAAGGATACTTTATAGCCACCAGAGAGGTGGGGTGGATCCGCTTGGTCCCGAAAATATCTTTGGATTGGTTACTGGACCTCTTACTGGTACTCCTGCTTTATTGGGCTGCCGGTACACTGCAGTAGCAAAGTCTCCTCTTACTGGCGGTTGGGGGGATGCCAACTCCGGAGGATATTTCGGTCCATATCTTAAGTTTTCTGGTTATGACGGGGTATTCTTTACCGGAATAGCAGACGGACCGGTCTATCTTTATATTAATAACAGGAAAGCTGAACTGAGAGATGCCAACCACCTTTGGGGAAAAGATGCGTACTTTACTGAAGATGCCATTCAAGCTGATCTTGGTAAAGGAGTAGAGGTAGCATGCATAGGTCAATCCGGCGAGAAACTTTCTCTAATTTCGTGCATAACCACTAAACGGAGAAATGCGGCAGGACGCTCGGGATTAGGAGCAGTAATGGGTTCGAAAAAACTCAAGGGGGTGGCGGTAAAGGGAAACCAGAAAGTTCCCATAACCGATATCGAGCTTGCTAATAAGTTCAAAAGAGAACATCTGGCTGAGTTAAAGGCGGCGAAGCAGGGGGGGAAACCGTTTCTTGAACAACGTCGTAAGTATGGTACTACATCAACGACAGATCTCCAAGCCCACAGTGGTGATGCCCCGGTGAAAAACTGGGGCGGTGTCGGCATTGTCGATTTCCCGGATTCTTCTGGTCTGAGTGGTGACGCAGCAATAGCCAATGTGGTAGAAAGAGCGACGTGCTGGCGATGCCCACTCACCTGTAAAGGTATACTAAAGGAAGGAGAAGGCGAATATAAATATCCCGCAGGCACTGCAAGGCCGGAGTATGAAACCCAGGCTTCTTTCGGTTCAATGTGCCTTAATAACAACACAGAATCGATAGCCATGGCGAACCATATCTGCAACAGCTATGGGTTGGATACCATCTCCGCTGGCGGTGTCATCGCTTTTGCCATCGAGTGTTACGAGAATGGACTCATTACCAAGGCAGATACTGATGGTATTGAGCTGACATGGGGTAACCATCGCTCTATTGTTGAACTAACGCAGAAGATGGCTAAGAGAGAAGGTTTCGGCGACATTCTGGCTGATGGAGTAAAGGTGGCCGCTGAGAAGATCGGAAAAGGAACCGAGCAGTATGCTATACACATTGGAGGTCAGGAATTAGCTATGCATGATCCAAAACTGAGTGTTGGTCGTCCGGCAGCGGCTCGCTATCACATGAATGCCACTCCTGGCCGTCATACCCAGGGTTTTGGACCTTCTGGCTTCCAAGGACATATCACCAACACGGCTGGACTCTGCATAACGGGATTTTTTGCTCCAAAGGATCCTGGCAAATATATAGCGGGGTACCTTAACGCGGTGACCGGTCTCGAGCGTTCTATGGATGAGCTACTCAAAGTAGGCGAGAGGATTGATAATATGCGGCACGTCTTTAATCTACGCGAAGGCTTGAACCCTCTCGATCGAAAGGTAAACCCAAGAATAATTGGTAACCCTCCCCAGAAAGACGGTCCTCTTGCCGACGTGACGATTGACTTGGATGCTCAAATAAACCCGAACCTTGAAGCCCTTGATTGGGATCGAGAGACAACCAAACCTAGTAAGAATAAGCTGCTGGAACTCGGGCTCGATGATGTGGCTAAGGACCTCTGGCCTTAGATGAGTTACTCTTCAAATTATTTGAAACAGCATTACTGAATTGCTCAGGATTAAAATTACCGTTTTGGAAGTGAAATAGACTATAAAGGGAGCAAAATATTGGTTCGATGGCCAATGACTGATATAAGACTAAATAAATAAAAGGAGAAGAGAGTCATGACTAGGTACGTATATTATAACAGTCCCGATGAATACAAAGGTATCATATACGAGCCGGGAAAGATAACTCGGATAAAACTCAACAGGCCGCGGTATTTAAACGCCATCAGCCACCCGACCTATGCCGAGATTGATGATGCATTCGAACGATTCGGTAACGATCCGGAGGCTAAAGTACTCGTTATTTCCGGAGAAGGTTCGTGTTTTTGTGCAGGACATGATGCCATGGGGCTTACGCCTGAGTCGGCACCTATGCTGGCAGATAGAAGAACTCCCGAGCAGCTAATGAAGCAATTCGGGTCTGAAAGAGAGGTGTGGTTACAATACGACGCCGAACACCGTTATTTTTTATTCGATTTACACCTCTTCAAATTACACAAAATCCCGAAGCCGACAATCGCCATGGTGCATGGGTACTGTGTATACGGAGGATTTGCCTTGGCTGGAATCATGGATATCATATTTGCATCGGAAGATGCCCTGTTCCTCGGAGTGACCGGCCAGACCGACCCGGGAACATGGGATATGGGTGTTCGTAAAACAATGGAGGTTATGCTGGAGCATCGCTTTATGACTGCTCAAGAATGCTACGAATACCACCTGATTAACCGCTTGTTCCCCGACTATGAAACCCTTGAGAGGGAAACTCTGGCTTTTGCGGAACGTGTCGCCGATAATATGGGAGAGGGGGGTGGAAATCCGAAACAAGGTTTACATCATACGAGAGACGTCCAAGGTTATTCAAGAGCGTTGGAGGAAAATTGGAATCGGGGTGACTGGAAGAAAGGTGGACGTATTCCGCTGTCCGGTGCGTCAGGACACGGCATGAGGTATGAAGGAAGAGGTATTGCCCGTGCGCCTAGAGCTTTAGCAAACCTGAAAGCGAAGCTCGAGTCCGAAGGAAAAGAGGTCCCCAAGCTGGTGACTGAAGCACTAATCAGAGCCAATTCCAGGGATGACGCAGCGGTATGGCAGAAAGCACTCCACCAGGAATGGAGAGATAAAGAACAGATAAAAAAAGCAGAAGCTGAGGCGGAAGCGCATGAAGAAAAACAGAAAGAGAAAAAATAGCTGTAAAGCCTGAAAGAACATATTGTCGCGAAAAAACGGAATGCAATAATGAAATTAACGTAAAATCGCCCCGGAATTTCTGCGAGGATTTTATTGCAGTATTTCGGAGAGTTTCTGCTTAATGAAGAGAAAAGGAGGGTGTATAAATGGCGCACAAAGAATCGAGTAATGGATTGGTAAACCAATCCGGAAATCCTAGCCAGGGTGCCCTCTCCGGTTTGAAGGTTATAGAAATAGGTAACAAAATTGGTGCGGCATATTGCTGCAAACTTTTGGCCGATATGGGTGCAGAGGTGGTGAAAGTTGAGGATCCTGCGACCGCAGAGGGCGATAGGCAGGAAGGATCTATCTGGTCTGGTGATAGGCCGGATGAGAATACGGGATGCCTATTTGCTTATTTAAACACAAACAAGCTTGGAATTACTCTGAACCTTAGGACAAAGTCAGGTAAAAGCATATTAGATCATTTGGTCAGAGACGTTGATATTCTGGTGGAAGGAAATTCTCCACAAAAAGCCAAGGAAATAGGGCTGGATTACGGACGTCTCAATCGATTAAATAGTAGGCTGGTAGTAACATCAATAACACCCTTTGGCCAAACCGGTCCATATCAGGAGTATAATGCCTATGCACTCAATATTAGCGGAGCCAGTAGTGCCAGTAAGTCAATAGGCGAGCTCGGTAGAGAGCCGTTATCTGTTCCGTTGTATCAACCTCATTTTCAAAGCGGACTTATGGCAGCTACAACGACGTGTGGAGCGATCCTTGCTCGCGAACTAATTGGTCGTGGTCAACATATTGATATCGGTGAGACTGAGGTCTGGCTCACGCATCTTGCCGGGTATGGACTGCACGGTTTTATTTTCCACGAAATGAAAGTGGTTAGAAAAGGCCGTACAATGGCTGGTCTTTTCCCTAATGGGATACTTGAATGTAAAGATGGAGAGGTCTCTTTTAGCACTAATACAGGACGACAATGGAAACACTTTCTGGAAATCGTAGGTGATGGTGAAATGCCAGATTGGTATTCTTCTAATCCTGCATATACTGAAACAAATTTCCAGCAGCTTCACAGGGAATATGGAGATGAGCTAAGAACTCGTTTAGAGCCATTGCTGATGCGCAAAACAAGGGATGAACTTATGAAACTTGGTCAGGAGAAACATGTCGCTCTCGCCCCCCTTCGGACCATCAGTGAGGTAACCAGCGATTCCCATCTTAACGCAAGAGGTTATTTCACGGAGGTGGAGGATCCCCAACTTGGAAAGGTTAAATTTCCCGGGCAGCCTTTCCGATTCTCAAAAACTCCTATGTTTATAAAATATCCGGCTCCTACGCCAGGTCAGCATAATGAGGAGATATACTGTGGTCGCCTCAGCTACTCAAATGAATATTTAAGCCAACTCAAACAAGAAGAGGTTATATAGACCAACTTGGAAAGGAGATAGCAGCAGGATGGAAAAGGCAATGTATCCGCTCAGTGGCTTTAGGGTAGTAGATTTTGGATGGGTAGCTGCGGGTGCTGCTGCCGGAAAGATTTTGGCCGATATGGGAGCCGAAGTGATTAAAGTGGAGACAACTACGAGATTAGATACCACCAGATTCTCGCCGGACAATGTTGAACGTTCTCCAGAGACCGATCCAGGATTTCATGCCATTAATCGCAACAAGTTGGGTATCACTGTAGACATGACCAAACCTGAGGGTGCTGATTTGCTGAAGAAATTGGTAAGGGTCAGCGACGTAGTACTTGAAAATTTTGCCCCCGGAGTGATGAAAAGGTTCGGCTTAGATTATGAGTCACTGCGCCACGAAAAACCAGATGTGATAATGGTTTCGATGCCGGGTCTTGGCAGCTGGGGCCCTGACTGGAACACGATTGCTTATGCACCGGGTATAGCGGCTCTCTCCGGTCTGACAGGGATGATCGGGTACTGCGGAGGAAAGGCTGTTGGAATACATGTAGCATACTCAGATTTCAGTGCAGCTACGAATGCTGCTATGGCAGTCCTTGCCGCTCTTATCCATCGCAGACGTACGGGGGAAGGACAGAATATAGAGGTGGCACAACTTGAAGCTTTGGTCAGCTGCCTCGGTGAGGCGATCCTGTATTGTCAGGCGACGGGTAAAAATCCCGGAACATTGGGCAATCGGCATCCGATGATGGCACCTCATAATAATTACCAGTGTAAGGGTGAGGATAAGTGGGTATCGATTGCGGTTAAGACAGATGCGGAATGGGAAATGCTAGTCAAGGCTATGGGTAACCCATCCTCACTTCGAAAGGATATATTTAGTACCCGGGAGGGCAGACTGAGTCACCAGGAAGAGTTGGATAATATTATGACTTCCTGGACAGTTAATTATACCCCTGATGAGGTTACCGATATTCTCCAACCTGTTGGTGTAGCAGCYTGCCCCGTYATGGATATCGGTGARTGCTACCTTAATCSTCATTTCCAGGAAAGAGAGGAYTTTACCTGTGTRGAGCATCCTRTCACRGGAGCRGATTTTATYGTMAACCTGCCCTGGAGGATGAGCGAGACTTCAGGCGGAATATATCGACCTGCACCRATGYTRGGTCAGCACAACCAGTATATTCTGGAGGATATTTTAGGCCTATCGAAAGAAGAAATCACAGTTCTTGAGCAAAAAGAAGCATTAAAGTAAATGCTTGAATTTGCACACTGCCCGATTATCAAACTATAAGCAGGAGGGAAAAGGTGCAGCAGCTACCATTAAACGGTATCAGAGTAGTCGATTTTACTACAGCGGAAGCAGGTGCCCACATGACTCAATGGCTGGCGGTAATGGGGGCAGAAGTCATTAAAATCGAGACCAAGCTCCGTCCTGATGTAACACGCCTGCACACTGTAAAAGAACGTGTTACACAAACGGAGCAGAGCGCGGATTTTGCTGCGTTAAACTGCAGCAAGAAGAGTATTACCTTGAACATGAAGGAACCCAAGGCGGTTGAGCTGATCAGAGAGCTTATAAAGATAAGTGATGCGGTAACCGAAAATTTCGGCGGGGCGGTGATGGATCGGTGGGGATTAGGATTTCTAGAACTGAAGAAACTTAAACCCGACATTATTTTCTATGTATCCACAGGATATGGCAGGACTGGTCCATACAAAGAAACCCCAGCATATGCTCCCGTTGTCGACGCTTTTAGTGGTGTACTCTCGGTGAATGGCTATGAAGATGGCACGCCATGTGTAATCGGTACCAGAGGGTGGACGGATGCGATGGTGGCTGTACATGGAGTGTTTGTCATGTTATCAGCTTTGCATTATCGTTCGGAGACAGGTGAGGGACAGTATATAGAGATAACCATGACCGAGGAAAGCATAAATTCGCTCGGTGATCTCGTATTGGACTACTCGATGAATGGCCGGATTGCTCGTCCGGCAGGAAATCGGGACAGCATCAAGGCCCCTCACGGATGTTACCGCTGCCTCGGAGAAGATAACTGGGTGGCAATTGCTATTTCCGGAGATACCGAATGGAAAGCCTTCTGTAATGTCATCGGTAATCCCGACTGGACAGAAAGGGATGAATTCACCGACCAGATAAGTCGTTGGAAAAATCAGAAAGGTTTAGATGAACTCATAGAAGAATGGACAGTGCAGCATACAGATTATGAGGTTATGGAGAAATTACAAAGTGTCGGAGTAACGGCAGGAGTCTGTCTCGATGTGGTTGAACTTGATGCCGAACCTCATTTGAAGGAGCGGAGCTTCTTCGTCGATATAGAGGAATCATTAATAGGGAAACGCCGGCTTCCCGGCTTACCCTGGAGACTCAGCGATACCATCACCGGTAATTACGAACATGCCCCTTTAATCGGTGAGCATAATGATTACGTTTTTGGTGAGTTATTAAAAATGTCTGAGGAAGAGATAAGACAACTTGAAAGAGAGAATGTCATTTGCTAACTCCGGCATAGTAATGCCCACTCGAAAGGAGGCTAAAGTGAATACATCAGCCCTTGGCAAATTAAACGTAGTTGAGTGGAGCCATTCTGTCTCCGGATCTTACTGCGCAAAGCTCTTCAGCGATATGGGGGCGAAGGTAATCAAGGTAGAGGAGCCTGGTCTCGGTGACGAAGCCAGAAGCGTCGGGCCATATCCAGGTGATATACCTAATCCGGAGAAGAGCGGCCTGTTTTTATTCCTTAATACGAATAAACTAGGGGTAACCCTGAACCTAGAGACCTCTACAGGGGTGAAGATATTCAAGGAACTGGTAAGTCAAGCTGATCTGCTAATTGAAAGTAATTCACCTGAGGATGTCAAACGGCTTGGTCTTGAGTACGAAGACCTTTGTAAACTAAATCCAACATTAATCGTTGTATCTATTACACCTTTCGGGCAGACGGGTCCTTATCGTGATTACAAAGGCTCTAATCTAGTTAATTACTGCATGAGCGGAAATGCTTACAATAATCCTGGTGAGGGAGTAGACAGTATCGAAAACCCTCCTCTAAAAGTGCCGATGTATATGTCTGATTTTATGAGCGGAGCAACCGGTGCTGCTGGAGCGATGTCTGCCATTATGACCCGTAAGATATCCGGTCTAGGCCAGCACGTAGATCTGTCAGAGCAGGAAGCCCTCACTTCTGTTGCTCGTCTTGACCTGTATCGGTACTGTTATACAGGCATTTCCCATTCACGGGACAGGAACAAGAGAAGGGGCGGAAACAGGGTAATGTATCCCTGTAAGGATGGCCATGTTGCGATGTCTTTGATTGGCAATCTAATCTGGCCGAGTCTCGTAAAAATGATGGGAAACCCAGATTGGGCTAAAGAAGAGTGGTTCCAGGATAATGCCAAGCGTGCTGAGAATAGCGAAAAGGTTACTCAAATGATAAACGGCTGGATGAGAGAACATACCATGGAAGAGATAAGCCAGGCAGCGAAACGTGAAGGTGTCCCCTGCTCATCTGTTCGCACAATGAAAGATCTGGAAGTTGACGAGCAGTTAATCGATCGTGACTTCTTTATAGAGATTGAGCACCCGGAAGTAGGTAAGCTTAAATATCCAGGAGCGCCGTATAAGTTGTCAGTGACTCCCTGGGTAGTTAATCGTCCTGCTCCGCTTCTCGGCGAACATAATGAATACGTATACTGCCAGATGTTAGACTGCACCCGTCAGGATTTGGTAAAGATGAAACAAGCCGGTGTGATATAGAATATCACCGACGAATCAAAAGCTGTTGAGTGGTATTTAACTTAAAAAACACGACAAAGTATCAGGATAGACCTACCTGTAAGAAATTAATACATCAATTTAAGAAGGAGAAGCATATGTTAGCCCAAATTACTCTTACTCCTGCTGAATCAAAAAAACTGATCGCCAAAGCAATAGCCAATATGGATTCCATTCAAACGGCAGCAATGGATGGAATGATAGTGTTACATCCCAGTAGCAGTACATTCTTTGTTGTAGAGGAAATCACCGGTACGAAACCTGATACTAATTACTGGGTTTGTGGTGTGGTGGCTCCCAGGGGGACATGCGTTGAAATGGCAATGTTAAACTTCCCACCACCGAATTCTCTGGGTCCTGGTCCTGGTGGCGGATCAGGCGACTTCAGTTCCTGGTGGGTTATTAGAGAAGGAAAGATTTCACCTACAGCGAAGATTTCAGAATTAATGGAACAGATGAAACCTGGGGACGCTTTTATCAAAGGAGCAAATGCCCTAGATCCTCAGGGTAATGCAGGTATTCTGATAGGTGAACCCATGGCAGGCGGGACATTAGGATTTGTTATGTCTGCCTGGAGAAGGATATCATTTCACCTAGTCTTCTCAGTCGGACTGGAGAAATTGATACCTGTTTCCATAAGCCAGGCTTCAAAAGAGGCGAAACCTGCCACATATGAGTATTCAATGGGTTTACCTACTGGGTTATACCCTTGTACGGGTGGGAAAACAGTAACTGAAGTAGATGCTATCAACATGTTAAGCGGAGCTGATGCCGTGCCTATAGCTGCTGGTGGATTAGGTGGCGCGGAGGGAGCGATAACTATGGTTATTAAGGGCAGCGAGGAACAGGTAAGAAAGGCGATTGATTATATTGAACAATCAAAAGGAGCAAAATTGCCGCGATTACGTCTCCGCAACTGTAAGGGGTGTCCGGCTGGGCATTGTAGGTTCCCGGTTGGAGATAAACACTGGGACTCGATATAATCAGGATAAAATACCAAGCTGAAAGAAATCAAATAAAGGCAGCATTAGTAAAGGTATACATAAGTGGATAGTCTCTGGAAGTCGAGTTCTCGTATCCAAACTTATGCAGAAGGCAGCCCTAACCCCCTAGTAGCTATAATGTTTCTGTCTATTTCTGAGGTACCGGCCATAATCGAATAAGACACAGTGTCAAGATAATAAAAAGAAGGCCATCCGCTAAATAAGGCGTACTTGGAATCCGGGAGTAGTTCGCCATAGTTACCTAAAACATGCATACCGAATTCAGCTGCTTTTTGAGCCAGCTCAGAGTTAAACATTTTATCCACCGCCGCCTCATGGGTAAGTGTGATTCCCTTTTCTATCATCCAGATCGCGCGATAATGGAACAATCGAGCCATTTCACATTCGATAAACAATCCGGATAGACGATTCCTGAGTATCGGATCAAAGTGTTTTTCCCCCTGCTTTATATACTCCGATAGTTGTTCGAGATAGGCACGAATCGTAGGATAAAATATATGGGTGGTACGTTCAAAATCAAGTGTCGCCATAGTTACATACCATCCTTGATTCTTGCCACCTAATAAGTTCTCTTTTGGTACACGGACATCATCCAAAAAGACATCATTAAATTCATTTTGTCCAAGCATATTTTTTATGGGGTTAACTGTAATCCCGGGAGTTTTCATATCGATCATGAAATAACTTAAGCCTTTGTGCGGTGGAAGATCAGGATCAGTTCTCACCAATATAAATCCCCAATCTGCTTGATGTGCCCCGCTATTCCAGGTTTTTTGCCCATTGATCACGTAGTAATCCCCGTCCTCGGTAGCTTGAGTCTTTAGTGAAGCGAGGTCAGAACCGCTATCCGGTTCACTCAGCAGTTCGCACCAGCATACTTTACCTTGAGCAATACCGGGGAGATGTTTTTTCTTCTGTTCCTCACTGCCAAATTTAATAAGGGTCGGGGCAAAAAAGGTAGCGCCGATAGGGTCTATACCGGGACAAATATGGTAGACTATTTCCTCATAAACGATGTTTTGTAGGAATAAAGAACTCTGTCCCCCATATTCCTCAGGCCAACTCAAAGATAACCAGGTTTTATCTCCAAGCTTCCGACTCATTGCTTTCATAAATTCCTGGTCGTCACTGTCCAGACCATAAATTGAGGGAGCAAGTGTAGGTCGGTAATGCCATTTTAGTTGAGAAGAGAATTCTTTTTGTATAAACTCACGAACTTCTGCACGGAAAGTTTCTTCCTTTTGACTGAATCTAAAATTCATTACCTCTTCTCCTTACTCTCAATTCCTGGTGAAAGATCACTGCAATATATTTGGACTTATCTCTACAATAGTTAATCGCGAATCTGGATTAAAATATATTATCATATGAATTTTAACCAAGAAAAACGCCACTATAAGTTTGTTTGAAAATCTCAACCTTGAAACCTAAATCTAGTTAAAAAGAGGTTAAGGACTGAAGTCCTTAACCTCTTTATTTCCTAGCATGACTACGGCAATACTTACATGCCCAAACCGGTATTCAACTCTAGCGCCCCATGGCTTCCTTTATGTCTTGGTCTATCCAGAACCTAGCGGCATAGTACATTTGGGTAGCGGTAAGCTCACCACTGTAGCCCTTTAACCATGGCTGAAAGACATTAAGGGTTACCGTTGGAAGCACGCGTACTGACCAGTACTGTTCGAGGACACGGTCATTTGCCTGGATTAATAGTTGCTTTCGCTCAACAGGGTCAGAACTCATCAATTGCTTTTCAAATATCCCGTCATATATTGAGTCGTTGTTATGAACGAGATTCCTGAAGTGTTTCGAGTAATACTCAAGACCAGTATAAGCGGGTGGCCACATCAAACCAATATTCCAATTACAGGCCATCTGGTCATGCTTCCCGGCTAATACGAAACTGCTGAAGGAAGCAGGATCCATCACCTTGATCTCCATATCAACATTAATCTTACTAAAGTAACTCTTGATTACTTGTAAAAGATCCAGATCATCAGTGTTTTGTGCTACTACATTAGTATTAAATCCATTGGGATATCCGGCATCAGCCAGAAGTGCTCTCGCACCTTCAGGATTATAAGCATAGCCATCCTTGAGCTCTTGAGGCCACTCATCGTACGGGGTCATAAAACCAGGAGATCCTGTAAATCCCATCGGAACCGGATCTGTATAACCACCGTAGAATGAATTGGCTATTGTCTCCAAGTCTATGGACATCTGAAGTGCCTTTCTTACCTTTAAGTCCGTAAAGGGTTCCATGTCGCATCTTAAATCTAGTGTTGTACCGTCTGCAGGGAGTCTTGACTGTACTATTTCAGGATTGGTTCGCGCTAAATTATCCGCCTGTTCCCACGAAAGACCTTCTACCAGGTCAACTTTTCCAGTACGTAGGGCTGCCATTGATGTGGCTACATCTGGTATAATCAGCAACTCCCACTTGTCTGCGTAGGGGAGTTTATTTTCCGGGTACCATTCATGATAACCCCAGTAGTTTGGATTTTTTGTTAAGTTCATGAAGCTATCGGTGACATAATCTTCAAACATAAATGGACCGGTGCTTGCAACATGTTTCCAGTCGTTCATATCTCCCCACTTCTCTACAACTTCACGAGCTACTATCTGGGTACCAGGGAGATTCTCCAAGAGAATTTCACGCATATCATACGATGGGTAGGCCGATTTGAAAATGAGAGTGTATTTATCAGTGGCGGTTACAGATGCAACTACCTTCAACGGAGTTTCTCTATATGGGCTTCCTTGTCCTGTAAAATTACCCAAACCATGGTAACGATTATAACTCCACTCAATATCGTAGGCGGTTAGCTCGCGACCGTTAAGCAAAGGGGATGCTTCACTATTGGGGTTATTCGCCCAAAGTACGCCTTTACGGATGTGAAAGATAACGGTTTCTAGGTCTGGCCACTCCCAGCTTTCTGCTATTAGGCCTGACGAATATTCCGCAGGAACATACATCACATTGTGAGCCCATGTCTCCCGGTCTACTGTCCAGTCTCTCATGCCTAGTGTTTCAAGCCAGATGGAACTCGGCCCCATGCCTAAAAATGGGTCAAAATGAGGAGGCGAGCTGGCAATTCGTGAGGTGATCGTACCACCGTATTGAGGCTCTCCGAATTTATTCCACCAATCTCCCCCGCTTGGGGTTACTGGTTCCTTCTCTTCAACCTCTTCCACAACTTTTTTCTCTTCGTCCGCACCTACCGTAACCTTCTGACCGGTGTCTTCTTCAGTTACCTTTCCCCCGGTATCCTCATCCGTACTGCATGACACTGCTACCAGAGATGATACAATAATAAAGCTCATCACAAACGATACAATCTTTCTTTTCATTACTTCCATATCCTCCTTGTTGATTTAATAAGCCTTACATGATTTTATCAATCACTTTTAAGAGGTTTCTCATTATTATTTCATGCTCGTTAATCCGAGGTATCATTTCTTTTCTTTCTCGATCTTATTGACGATCTTTTTTCGAAGTATTATACTTAGTGGATGTAGTGCACCATCGTATACGATAGCATAGAAGATATCGTACATGATACGGGATTATATGATTTACGTTTTTCATTTGTCAAGTGAAAATGTAGATTAATATTATTAAATAAATCGTGGTCGCAACAAGCAAAAGATTCAGGTTACTAAATTGAGATGCTGCCGTCAGCGTATACACCCAATATTATTGGACACACTTGTCTCGTTTTGAAGATTCTACATCAGAATAAACCAATTATTGACGAGATAGATTAGTAAATAATCCATATTATTAGATGTCTGAGATATAAGTCATCTGGTACTTAAAATACATTGACATTTTCAAGCTTGAGAGGAGGTTAGAAGCATGCCTGACAAAGCTTTGGCTGGGGTAAAAGTGCTTGAGTGGGCTAATTCTATTTCCGGACCTTACTGTACTAAGGTTATGGCTGACCTTGGGGCTGAAGTTATTAAGATAGAAGAGCCTGGTTTTGGTGATGAAGCAAGGCAGCATGGCCCTTTTCTGAATGATAACCCCCACTCGGAAAAGAGCGGTCTTTTCCTTGCTCTCAATACCAATAAGCTAGGCATCACTCTAAATCTTAAAACACCCACTGGGCGGGAGATTTTCGAAAAGCTAATCACACAAGCAGATATATTTGTGGTAAACCACCCTCCACATGAGATAAAAGATTTAGGAATTGATTATGCCCACCTGAGTGAAATCAATGGCAAGATTGTCATGACTTCTATTACTCCATTTGGCCAGGAGGGCCCTTACAAAGATTACAAAGCATACGATATCAATTGTAGCGCCGCAGGTGGTGTAAGCGTGGGGATTGGTGAACCAGACCGGGAACCATTGGTAATGCCCGCTTCACAAGGAGCTTATCTGGCAGGAATCAGTGCCGCTGTCGGAGCTCTTTTCGCCTTATTTGCCCGTGAACTAATTGGAGAAGGACAGCTCGTTGATGTCTCAGAAGTTGAGGTTTGGGCTAACGTAGTCACCGGCTTAAACATTATTACTTACATATACCGGGGGGTATCTGGAATAAGACAGGGCACGCGTACTGGATATGCCTACTATCCCTCCGGGACTTTTCCCTGTAAAGATGGTTACATGTGCCTTACAGCCCCACAGCAGGCTCAATGGGAAAGATTTCTTGAGTTGATGGGCAAGCCAGAATGGGCAAAGGACCCCAGGTATACAAGCCGGCGCCGCATGAATGAGGAAATCGCCGACGAGTGTGATAACCTGATTATACCATGGTTAATGGAGCGTACTAAGGATGAGATTTTCGCTCTTTGCCGTGAATATCGCATACCTTTTGCTCCGCTGCGGACTGTAGATGAGTTACTTGATGACCCTCAACTAAAAGCGCGTGAATTTTTTGTCGAGGTCGAACATCAGGAAACAGGTAGACTTAGGTACCCCGGCGCTCCATTTAAGATGTCAAAAACACCATGGGCAATAGAACATGCTGCTCCACTCCTCGGCGAACACAACGAGGAGGTCTTTGTCAATCGCTTGGGATACTCAAAGGAAGAACTGTCTACATTAAGAAAAACGGGAGTTATTTAAGATCATTTAGATATTTAGCGTGGTTGAAAGGAAGGTATGTAAATGTCTACCAACTCGCTTGAAGGAATCAGGATTTTGGACTTCGGAACAGCGTGGGCTGGGCCGATGGCTGCGCATATCCTCGCTGATATGGGAGCTGAGGTTATCAAAGTTGAATCGAGAACCCATATTGACGGCGCTAGATTAGGCCGCCCAATTGTAGGTGATGATATAGATGGAGGTGATAAGGGAAAGTGGGTGGATATGCAGCCACAATTCCACGGGCTAAACCGTAATAAGTACAGTATTACGGTTAATCTAAAGGAGTCTGAGGGTATGGCTTTGATTAAGGAACTGATTAAGAAAAGCGATGTGGTTCTGGATAATTCCAGCCCAGGGGTAATGAAACGGCTTGGACTGGATTACGAATCTCTTA
Source organism: Dehalococcoidia bacterium (assembly GCA_011191975.1). Classification (GTDB taxonomy): domain Bacteria; phylum Chloroflexota; class Dehalococcoidia; order Dehalococcoidales; family UBA2162; genus MGML01. The sequence continues at coordinate 41 of DUFA01000135.1, read as the reverse complement.
AAAAAATAAAACCTGATATAATTACTATCTCTCTTAGCGGG